>NZ_JAFIBU010000001.1:3652500-3952500 GCF_017833255.1 Paenibacillus sp. PvR098 | reverse complement strand
CCTAGGACCACGGCTTCTTCAATATCCGGATGCTCGAACAGCACCTCTTCGATCTCCCGCGGGAAGATGTTGAACCCGCCCGCAATGATCACATCCTTCATCCGGTCCATGATATAATAATACCCGTCCTCGTCCATTCGCGCCATATCTCCCGTATGCAGCCAGCCCTCCCGCAGCACGCGGCCCGTTTCCTCGGGATTATTCCAATAGCCTTTCATCACCTGCGGACCGCTCACCACAAGCTCCCCGATCTCACCGACCGGAAGTTCCTCTCCCGTTACCGGGTGAACCACCTTAGCCTGAGTATCGGGAAAAGGAATGCCAATCGAGCCCATCTTTCGCTTTTCCCATATATTATTGGCATGCGTGACAGGCGATGATTCCGTCAGACCATAGCCTTCAATAAGCCTTCCACCAGTCATTGCCTCAAACCGTTCCTGTACTTCAAGAGGCAAAGGCGCCGCCCCGCTGATGCACATTCGGATCGATGACAGATTGTATTTACTTACATCCGGATGGTTGATCAGCGCAATGTACATCGTCGGCGCACCGGGAAACACCGTCGGTCTCAGCTTGTGAATCAGCGAAAGAATAGGGTTCACCTCGAATTTGGGGACCAGAATCAAGCAGCCGCCCAGCATGATTGCCTGGTTCATCAGTACGGTCAGACCAAACACATGGAAAAACGGTAGCGCAGCCAAATAACGTTCTTTGCCGGGTATGCTTTTATACGCCCACAAGCTGGTTTGGACCGTATTGGCGATGACGTTATAGTGAGTCAGCATCACCCCCTTGGAAAGGCCTGTCGTGCCTCCCGTATACTGAAGCAGGGCTATATCATTGTCGGCGTCTACATCCGTATGAATAGTTTTATTCGAGGAAAGGTGCATCAGCTTCAGAAAAGCATGAACCCCCTCGCCATACTGCACTTCGCGGTTTAACCCCTCCTTTATCACTTTTATCGGATAAAGCATATTTTTCGGAAAAGGAAGGTAATCCTTAATCGACGTGACGATGACATGACGAACCTTCGTCCCGGTTACAGCGCTTTTCACTTTCTGAAACAACAAATCAAGGGTAACCATCAATATGGCGCCTGAATCGTTCAGCTGATGCTCAAGCTCCCGCTGCATGTACAGCGGGTTGGTCATTACAACGATTGCACCTGCGAGCAGTGCTCCATAATAGGCGATAACCAATTGTGGACAGTTGGGCAGCATAATCGCCACCCGATCCCCCCGGACTGTACCCAGCTTGCGAAGCGCATGACCAAAGCGGTATGCCGCTTCAAGCAGATCGGCGTAATTCATTTCTTTGCCCATAAAATGCAAGGCAGGTTGATGCGGAAACTTGGCTGACGATTGCACCAGAAAATCGGCCAGATTTTGTTTGGGATATGTGTAAGTCGGGGGCACTTCCTCTGGGTAATGCAGTAACCATGGCTTTTGTGTCACGACCGATCACCTCTTTGGTATGAAATCGGGTTAGAACACGAATTGTTCCGACTGGATCACACGGGCGGCAATTTGCTGCTTCAGCTTTATGGTATTGACCGGCGTACGGCGTGTCAGCTTCTTTAATACGGAGAGCTGAGTACGCAGCATATCTCCGCTATCTATGGCCGATAACGTCTCTTTGGCAAGCGATTCCATCGCCTCGAACGCTTCGTGAACGAAGACTCGTGTCATATCGATAGCACACACCGCTTTATCTTCGCCCTGCTTTGCGATACGTTTACGGGTTCGAAGGAGCGCGCTTTCCATGGCATAAATTTGAATCATCATGTCAGCCAAGTGGCTGAGCACCTCCTGTTCCTGCTCGAGCTGCATTTGGAATTTTTGTACGGCATAGCCGCCCGCCATGAGAAATATTTTTTTGGCCATGGAAACGAGGTGCGTTTCTTCCTCCAACGCGCCTTCGAACATTAGTCCCGGAACGAGCTGCAGCAGCTCCGACTGAAGCGCCTGGGCTTTCTGCATGAGCGGAAGCTCGCCTTTCATGGCGCGTTTGATCAGTGTGCCGGGAATGAGCAGCCGGTTGATCTCGTTCGTCCCTTCAAAGATGCGGTTGATCCGTGAATCACGGTAAATGCGTTCGATCTTATATTCCTGGATAAAACCGTAGCCGCCGTGGATTTGCACACCTTCATCCGCCACGAAATCAAGCGTTTCCGACCCAAACACCTTGTTGATGGAGTATTCCAGAGCATATTCAGCGATTGCCTTGGCGGATTGAACTCCCGCTTCCGGGCTGGCGTGGTCGATCTCGTTCAAGCCTGCATCCATCAAGCCTGCCGTACGGTACACCATGCTTTCGAGCGCATAGGTGCGCACATTCATTTCGGCCAGCTTCTTCCCAATGAGCGGAAAGGAAGAGATGGGCTTGCCGAACTGAGTGCGTATATTGGCATATTTGGCCGATATTTCTATGGCTTCCTTCGACGCGCCAAGACAGCCGGCAGCCAGCTTGAAACGACCGATGTTCAATATATTGAAGGCAATTAAATGGCCTTTGCCTACTTCCCAAAGCAGATTTTCCACGGGGACCTTTACATCTTCCAGGATGAGCGGGCAGGTTGACGAGCCCTTGATGCCCATTTTCTTTTCCTCCGGGCCGATACTTACGCCTTCCATTGTCCGCTCTATGATAAAGGTGCTGAAGTGCTTTCCGTCCACTTTCGCATAAACGATAAAGATATCCGCGAATCCCGCGTTAGTGATGAATTGCTTCGTCCCATTCAAAACGTAATTTTGGCCATCCTCTGAAAGACGTGCCGTCGTTTTCGCGCCAAGCGCATCCGAGCCGGATGTCGGCTCTGTGAGGCAATAGGCTGCGATGAGCGCGCCGCTGGCCAGATCAGGCAAATATTTCTTTTTCTGCTCCGGTGTACCGAAATAGACGATCGGGAGCGTACCGATGCCGACATGGGCACCCACGGATAGGGCGAATGAAGAAGCTTTGGACAGCCGCTCATTAATCAGCGTAGTGCTGACTTTATCAAGTCCGAGTCCGCCCAACGCTTCCGGCACATCTGCTCCAAGAAGTCCGAGCTCGCCGCTCTGTTTCAACAGCCTCAAGGTCAAGTCGTAGTTCAGCTTTTCGATTTCCTCATCGACCGGGAGCACTTCGCCTTCCACGAAATCAGCGGTCATCTCCGCAATCATGCGCTGCTCATCCGTCAAATCATCCGGTGTGACAACCGCTTGAAAATCCAAGTCGTCAATGACAAAGCTTCCGCCAATCACTTTGTCTGCCATATCCATCTCTCCTCCATCGTATAAAATTTCATACCGCTATTCCGGGTACACTTCAAACACTCCAGCCGCCCCCATGCCGCCGCCGATGCACATAGACACAACACCATACCCTCCGCCACGACGGCGCAGCTCGCAGATCAGGCTGACTGTCAGCTTTGTGCCCGTGCAGCCGAGCGGATGACCGAGAGCAATCGCGCCTCCGTTGACATTCACCAAGCTCTCATCCAGATTTAATTCGCGGATAATATGAAGGCATTGGGAAGCGAACGCTTCGTTAATTTCGAAGAGACGAATATCCTCCAAGCCGAGACCCACGCGCTTAAGCGCCTTAGGGATCGCCTCTACCGGTCCGACCCCCATAATTTCGGGGGCCACACCAGCCAGTGCGAACGATCGGAAGGCGGCGAGCGGCCTAAGTCCCAGCTCCTCCGCTTTCTCCCTGCTCATGACAAGCACGGCAGCCGCACCGTCGCTCATCTGTGAAGCGTTCCCTGCAGTGACGGAGCCGCCTGCTTTGAACGCGGGATTAAGCTTGGCCAGTCCCTCCAATGTGGTATCGGGGCGGACCCCTTCGTCCATATCCAGAACGACCGGCTTTTCCCAAGGCCTGCCGTGTTCGCCAAAGCCCCCAAGCGTTGTGTGGACCGGTACGATTTCTTCTTTAAAAGCGCCCGACTGGATGGCTCTTGCCGCTTTTCGGTGGCTCAACATCGCGAAGCGATCCTGAGCCTCGCGAGAGATGCCGAAACGGTCAGCGACATTCTCCGCCGTATGGCCCATGCCAATGTAGACCTCCGGCATCTCCTCCATGAGCTTCGGGTGCGGCGCCAGCTTGAAGCCTGTCATCGGCACGTGGCTCATGCTTTCTACGCCGCCTGCGATGATCATGTCGGCGCTCCCTGTGATGATGCTCTCGGCCGCGAGAGCGATCGACTGCAGGCCGGACGAGCAGAACCGGTTGATCGTCATAGCCGGCACTGATGAAGGAAATCCGGCGTACAGCGACATGATTCGGGCGAAGTTCAAGCCCTGCTCCCCTTCCGGCATCGCGCACCCGATGATAATGTCCTCGACGTCCTCTTTCTTCACGCCCGGAGCTCGGTCAACGACAGCCTGAAGCACCGTTTTTCCTAAATCTTCCGCTCGGGTTTGGGCAAAGCTGCCCTTTTTCGCCCGGCCTACCGGAGTGCGGGCAATGGAAACAATCACGGCTTCTCTCATAAACGTTCACCTCACTTGGATAGGCTTAGTTGCGCAGCGGTTTGCCTTTGGAGAGCATGTGTTGCATACGCTGCTGCGTTTTCGGTTCGCCACAAAGGCTCAGGAACGCTTCTCGCTCCAGATCCAGCATGTATTGTTCGGTCACCAAGGTTCCCGAAGGTACGTCTCCACCGGCAAGCACGTGAGCCAGCTTATTTGCAATCAGCAAATCGTGGTCGCTGATATACCCGCTTTGCCGCATAGAATACGCACCAAGCTGCAGCACGGCTTTGCCGTTCTTTCCCACCACTCGGATATTTTCTTTCGGCGGCAGCGCATATCCCGATTGAACAAGCCGAAGTGCAGAGTGCTTGGCTTCATGGATCAGGTGATCCTGGTTTGTTACAACCCGGTCGGACAAACGAAGGTAACCGATTTTTTGGGCGTCATGGGCGCTGGTCGACACCTTGGCCGTGCCGATATTCATAAACAGCTCGTTGAGGTGCGGCTGCAAATCCACTTCCGGATTCGGATTCGCCCGGCTTAGCCGCAGCGTCAATTCTTTGCAGCCCCCGCCTGCCGGAATTAATCCGACCCCGGCTTCCACCAGACCGTAATACGTCTCCGTGTATGCGCATACCTCGTCAGCTGGCAGACAAGCCTCCACGCCTCCGCCTAATGTCATGTGGTGTGGAGCGGCCACCACCGGCTTCTCAAAGGTTTTCAGCTTCATCATCGTGTTCTGGAACATGCGGATGATTTGGTCGATCTCATCCCACTCTTCGTCCTGCGCTTCCATTAGCAGCAACATAATATTGGCGCCTACGCAAAAGTTGCGGCCCTGGTTGGCAATAATCAGCGCATCGTAATTTATACGCACCTCTTCCACGCTCTGCTGGATCATGAACAGGATATCGGCACCGATCGCGTTGTTCGGCGAATGGAATTCCAGACAGGCCACGCCGTCACCCACATCGATTAAGCTGGCGCCGCTGTTCGAGCGGATCACCTTGCTCTGTTCCTTCAAGCTGCTCAGGGAAATAATTTCTGCAGGTTGATCGACCGTTTTATATTCCCCTTTATATAAGTAGGAGACCGTCCCGTTAGCATGGTGATAGAACGACTCGTTCCCCGATGCAATCCATTCCTTGACCCATGCCGGCACGGTCTCGCCTTCTCTTTCCATACGCTCGACCGATTGTACAAGCCCGATCGCATCCCACGTTTCAAACGGCCCAAGCTCCCAATTGAAGCCCCACTTCATCGCCTTGTCGATATCCAGAATCGAATCCGCGATTTCACCGACTTTCTCAGCGGAGTAAAGCAGCGTTTTTTTCAAAATGTCCCACGTGAGCTCCGAATAGCGATCTTTGCCGCTTAGCAGCGCTTTGGTCTTTTCCTTGGTTCCTTTAGCCATTTTGGCTGCCTCAAGCGAGGCAGCGGCAAGCTTTGAGCCCTTACTGTAATCCATCTCACTCAAGTCGATGGACAAGATCTCACTGCCCTGCTCTCCCTTGACCTTCTTATAAAAGCCCTGACCGGCCTTCTCGCCGATCCACCCGCGGGACACCATATCCTTCAGCACCTGCGGCACTTCAAAGATCGTTTTCTCCGGACCTTCATCCAGTTTTTCAAACACGTTGTTCGCCACATGCACGAAGGTGTCCAGTCCGACAATATCCAAGGTACGGAAGGTGGCACTTTTCGGCCGGCCCATGGCTGGGCCTGTAACGGCGTCCACTTCATGAACCGTATAGCCTTTGTCGAGCATGGCTTGCAGTGTGACCAACAAGCCGTAAGTCCCGATCCGGTTCGCGATAAAATTCGGAGTATCCTTGGCTAGGACGACGCCTTTGCCGAGCCTTTTAACACAAAAATCCGTCATTTGCTTCACGATTTCCGGATCGGTCATTTTACCCGGAATGATTTCCAGCAGCTTCATATAACGCGGCGGGTTGAAAAAGTGAGTCCCGAGAACATGCCTTTTGAACGCTTCGCCGCAGCTAGCGGTCATAGCGTCGATGGAAATGCCTGACGTGTTTGAGCTGACGATAATCCCCGGTTTCCAGTGACTTTCGATCTTAGCAAGCAGCTCCTGCTTCACCTCAAAGTTTTCCACGACCACCTCGATGACCCAATCGACATCCTGGATTTTGTCGAGATCGTCCTCCAGGTTACCAGGGGTAATCCGGCTGACGAAGGTATGATCATACAGCGGCGAAGGTTTGAGTTGGGTCAGCCTGGCAAGCGCATTTGCCGCCAGACGGTTGCGAACTGCCGGATGCTCAAACGTCCATCCTTTAACTTCTTCATCCGGCGTCAATGCTGTCGGAACGATGTCCAGCAGCAGGCTAGGAATGCCCACATTGGCAAGATGAGCGGCAATGCTGGCACCCATAACTCCCGATCCGATCACGGCGGCTTTGGTGATTTTTGTTGCCATGAGCCTTCATACCTCCTGTACCTGTTATTGTTCTTGTTCTGGGGCTTTGGCATGACCGAATACCGCTTGCTCCAAAATCTCCGCGATATCCCGCGCCTTCACGCGGTCATCCACATCCTTCAGCTTGGTCCCGTCCTCCATCATCGTCAGACAGTAAGGGCATGCGCTGCTGATGACGGTCGGACTTGTGATCAGCGCCTGCTCCACACGCGCTATGTTGACGCGCTTACCCGATGCTTCTTCCATCCACATCATCCCGCCGCCTGCGCCGCAGCACATCCCGTTATCCCGTGTCCGCTCCATTTCGACCAGCTCCACCCCCTTGATCGCCCGTAAAATATCCCGCGGCTGATCGTACACATCGTTATAACGCCCCAGATAGCAGGAATCATGATAGGTGATACGTTCATTCACGGCGTATTTCGGCGTCAGCCTCCCCTCTCTGACCAGACAGTCGAGCAGCTGCGTATGGTGAAGCACCTCCACCCCCTCCATCCCGAATTCGGGATATTCGTTTTTCAATGTATTGAACGTATGTGGACATGTGGTAACGATTTGGCGGACGCCATATTTCTGAAAGGTTTCGATATTTTCCATGCACAGCTGCTGAAACAAGAATTCGTTGCCCATACGGCGCGGCGTATCTCCCGAATTTTTCTCTTCATTGCCCAGAATCGCAAACTTCACACCTGCTTCGTGCAGAAGGCGAACGAGTGCCCGCGATACTTTGCGCGTGCGATTATCATAGGAGCCCATGGAACCGATGAAGAACAAGATTTCGAAATCTGGATTCTCTTTGACGGTCGGCACGGGAATTTGCCCGATATCCTTCGTCCATTGGCTTCGGTCGCTGCGGCTAATGCCCCACGGATTGCCTTGCCGTTCAATGTTTTGCATGGCCCGCTGCCCCTCTTGCGGAACACTGCCCTGCATAAGAACGAGATGACGGCGGAGATCGATGATTTTATCGACATGCTCATTGCCGACCGGGCATTGATCTTCGCAGTTGCGGCAGGTCGTGCATGACCAAATTTCTTCTTCGGTCATGACATCGCCGATCAGCTCCATCTCCTCCGGTTTTTTCTCTGTTTGCCGCCAGGCTGCTTTCTGCCATGCCAGTGTTGGACCGATGTCCGTGATTGCCTGCGGAGGATTCCATTCCATCTCTGCAGAATCGACACTATGTGCACTGCCTTTATGGAATGCAAAAGCAGGCATCCAAGGCGATTTGGAGGTCATGGCTGCGCCTTTTTCTGTCAGGTGATCGCGGAGCTTAACGATCAGGTGCATCGGAGAGAGAGTTTTGCCCGTGTTCGACGCGGGGCATACGTTCGTGCAGCGGCCGCATTCCACACAGGCATAGAAATCAAGCATCTGCTTCCGGGTGAAATCCTCGATTTTGCCTGCCCCGAACGATTCGGCTTCTTCATTCTCCAAATCGAGCTTGCTGAGACGCCCTACCGGCTCCCTGCGCCGCAAAAATATATTAATCGGTGCGGTTACAATATGAAAATGCTTGGACTGTGGAATATAGACGAGGAAAGCTAACAGGATGAGCAGATGCACCCACCAGGATACAAAAAACATGGCTTTGGCTGTGCCGGTAGAAAGTCCTGTAAACAAGGAAGCGATCAAGGAGGAGATGGGGGCGTAGGCGGACGCTTCTTGGCCTGACCATACGCGCTCGAAGCCGAGCGAGAACAATACAGAGAGCATGAGGAAGGTAATGAAGAAAAGAACAATACTCGGCTTCCAGCCTTTTTTCAGCCGCTGCAGCTTCTCACCATATCTGCGGAAAGCCGCGTATCCAGTGGCAAGCAGTACGAGAACAACCGTAATTTCCTGCGAGAGTGCGAATACCGGGTAACCGGGAATCGGCAGCGGGTGTCCGCCTGACAAGCCCGTATAAATCAAATCTAGGGCTCCGAACTGTAAAATGATAAATCCGTAAAAGATGACCATATGCATCATTCCGCTTTTCCGGTCTTTCAACAGCTTTTCGCGGCCCAGTCCCTGAGAGACAAGCTCACTTACCCTCATCTTCCAGTCCAAAGGCCAGCCTGTAGGTTGACCGAGCTTCAAATACATATACCGGTGGTAAACGGCCCGGTAAAACAAAGAAAGGGCATACCCCAAAACCAGCAGGAACAATAGGTAATGCATCCATAACCAGAGCATGAACACCCATCCTTTCACGAAGGTTCAAATGTAACCCCTTACACCTTTTGTTATTCAATTTATTCAGGACGGTTGACAACACTGAGCGGATTTCATAAGATGGAATCAGAAAATGAATGAGTATTCATTCATAATTTATATAAATCTTATCACCGGGGTGCGAAGATGACAAGTAAAAAAATAAATAAATTTGACCTGATCCTGGATGCGGCTGTCAAAGTCTTCGCTGAGACCGGCTACCACGGATCCCAAGTGTCGAAAATCGCTCGTGAAGCCGGAGTGGCCGACGGAACCATTTATTTATATTTCAAAAATAAAGAGGATATTCTTGTGTCGCTTTTTCGCGAACGGTTGGGCGAGTTAGTGGGTAAGTTCAAAGAAAGCGTCCAAGCATCGTCAACGGCCGATGAAGCGCTCCGCAAAATATGCGAAATTCATTACACCGAGCTGGAGCAAAACACGGACCTCGCTTACGTTACCCAGATCGAATTGCGGCAGAGCTCATTGGAGCTCCGCAAAGCCATAGGTCAAGCTGTCAAACCATATATTCAATTAATAGAGACCGTACTCGTCAAAGGCATGGAAGAAGGAACCTTCCGCAAAGGTCTGGATGTCAAATTAACGCGCCTGCTCATCTTCGGAGCGATGGACGAAGCGGTCACCTCTTGGCTGATCTCAGGACGCAAATATTCACTCAGCGGACAGATCGATCCAACCGTCGAGTTTTTCCTTAAGGCCCTAAGGCCTTGATTTCATATACCATCTACCTTGGAGAGGGGAATCCGTATGAAGGTGTATGTGATACTGAAGCAAACGTTTGATACAGAGGAAAAGATTGTCATAGCCAATGGAAGGGTCTTGGAAGAGGGCGTCAAATTCATCATCAATCCTTATGACGAATATGCAGTAGAAAAGGCAATCCGAATTAGGGAGCAGTCCGGTGGACAGGTGGTTGTTATCTCCGTTGGGCCGAAACGCTCTTCTGAATCGCTGAGGACCGCTCTTGCCATGGGCGCCGACGAAGCCGTCCTGATCTCAGATGATCGGGTCTCTCAGGACGAATATGTCGTATCAAGCGTACTAGCCGCTTATTTCGCAGATAAGACCTACGACTTGATCCTCGGCGGCCATTTTTCCATCGATAACGGGGCGGGCCAGGTTGCCGTACGTTTGGCTGAGCTGCTGCAAATCCCCCACGTGTCCTCTGTCATCAAGCTGGAACTCCCCGGTGGAAACGCCAATGTAACCCGAGACGCCGAAGGTGATCTAGAAGTTCTTCAGGTGTCCCTTCCGGCCCTGTTCACCGCCCAGCAGGGGCTCAACGAACCCCGATATCCTTCGCTGCCAGGAATCATGAAGGCGAAGAAGAAACCGTTTCAGCAGCTGACTCTCGATGATCTGACGATAGCCGCAGAGGCGCTCGAACCCAAAACGTCGCAGATCGAGCTATTTCTTCCTCCGGCTAGAGAGGCAGGTCAAATATTGCAGGGCGAACTGCCTGAACAGGCAGCCAAGCTGGTCGAGCTGCTTCGCACTCAATCGAAGGTTATCTAAACAGCGGATGGAGGAGGATCGAATCATGAGCAGAACGTACACGATCATTGCAGACCATCGTGAGGGCACATTGCGTCAGGTTACCTTGGAAGCACTTCAAGCAGCGCAAATTGCTTCGCTAGAGGGAGATCGCATTACGGCCATTATCATGGGAACCCAGTTGGAGTCATTAGCCGAGGAACTAGCCGCCTATCCCTTGTCGGATATCCATCTGATCGAACATGACAGCCTGCAGCATTATAACGCTGAGGCTTACCTCTCCGCACTCTTCGGTGTTTTCGATACAGTTCGTCCTGACGCCGTGTTCATAGGACATACGGCGGTCGGGCGTGATCTTGCCCCGGCCATCGCCGCCAGGCTGCATGCGGGACAAATGTCAGATGTGACTTCAATCGAGCGATCGGGCGCAAAGATCATGTTCACCAGACCGCTCCATGCGGGCAAAGCCTTTGAGAAAAAAGTGTTCGCCGATTTCCCATGGGTCGTGACCGTTAGGCCAAACAACATCCCTGCAGCCCAGGCATCAGGGGGACAGCAGGCTCAAGTCGTGAGAACGACTTACTCCCCTACACCTTCCCTCCGATCCGTGGTGAAAGACGTTGTGCTCAAAACATCCGGCAAGGTCGATTTGACGGAAGCGAAAATCGTCGTATCCGGCGGACGTGGTGTCAAAAGCGCCGACGGCTTCAAGCCGCTCGAGGAGCTGGCGGAGGTGTTAAACGGAGCCGTTGGCGCATCGCGGGGTGCATGTGATGCCGGCTATTGCGATTATGCCTTGCAAATCGGCCAAACCGGCAAGGTCGTCACTCCAGAAATTTATATTGCCTGCGGCATCAGCGGCGCCATCCAACACTTGGCCGGTATGAGCCAATCGCGCATCATCATTGCCATCAACAAAGACCCGGAAGCCCCTATAATTAAAACGGCTGATTATAGCATCGTCGGGGATTTATTCCAAGTTGTTCCCCTGCTCACCCAGGAATTCCGGAACGTACTGAAATAACAGCACAAAGCCCGTCGGGCGTTAAGCCGACGGGCTACTCGTTTCGGATATTTAAGGGCCTAACAGCTTTTGAAGGCCTAAAGTAGTCCAAGGGACATAGGTGACAAGCAACAGAACGATACAAGATATGATCAAAAACGGTATCAAGCTTCGAGTAAGCTGCTCGATTTTGACGTTCGCAACCGCCGAGGTCACAAATAGGACGGAACCAACCGGTGGACTAATTAACCCTAAGGTTAAGTTAATGACCATGATCACACCCAAGTGTATAGGATCAACCCCATAAGTAACAGCTATAGGTACAAGGATAGGAGTTAACAGGATCAGAGCCGGCACACCCTCCAGAACGGTACCTATGAGCAGCAGCAAGAGATTCACCAATAATAGAAAGACAAACTGGTTTTCCGCTATGGCTAAGAATGCATCGGCAATCAACTGAGGAATTTGGTTGAAATTAAGTACCCAGCCGAAAATATCGGACATTGCCAATAAAAAGGTTACTGACGAGGTGGTGATGATGGTTCGCAACAGAATGCCGGGCAAATGGCTCCATTTCAACTCTCTATAAACAAAACCACCAACCAGTAATGCAGTCAGAACCGCAACGGCCGCCGATTCCGTAGCTGTAAAGATACCTGTAGTAATCCCAACCATAATAAGTACCGGAATACTCAAGGCAGGAAGCACATAAAGAGTACCCTTCAGTACCTGAGACCAATTGGAACGATCGGACCTAGGAAAATTGCGCTTTTTGGCAATGGTGTAGATATATAATCCAAAGCCTAGACCAAAAATAATACCGGGGAGAATCCCTGCCAAAAACAAGCTGCCGATCGATACGCCCGCCGTTACCCCGTAAATAATGAACGGCATGCTGGGGGGAATGAGCGGAGCTACAACGGATGCCGATGCGGTAAGGGCACTGGCGAAATCACGACTGTAGCCTTCCTTTTCCATCACCGGAACCACCGTTTTGCTCATGACCGCCGTTTGTGCGGTAGATGATCCGATAATCGTAGCGAGAAACATGTTTGCGACGATATTAACATAGGCAAGCCCACCGCGAAAATGTCCAAAAATGACTTTAGCGAAATCAAGCAAGCGGATCGTAATCCCACCTTGATTCATAAATTCCCCCAATAAAATAAACATCGGGATCGCTACAAGCCCAAAATTCTGTAATCCGTTAAACAGCTTGGACGGCATAGACTGTAAAATACTGAGATTGCCTGTTGATAACACATAGATCAGTGTCGTAAGACCCAATACGATCGCAATCGGCACCCCAATAAACATCAATGCAAAAAAACCGATTGCTGTAGTCATTTTGCATCCCTCCTTGCCCTAAAAATATATGCCTGCACTAGTTTGTTGATATGATCAATAGTAAAGATAATAATGCACAGCATAGCTATGGGGACGACGGAATACAAAATCCACAAATTGATGGGAATCGTAGCCGAAACTTGATTGACCACACTGGGACTCTTAACCCATAGTATAGAATAGTAGCCAATGATCGATGCAAACAGTAAGGTGCTTAATTGAATAAAAATATCCGTAATCAGTCTGAGCTTAGGGGAAAGGCGGTCAATGAGGATGGTGACCGCCGCCATATCAGAACGTTTAACCCCTAAACATGCTCCTAAAAATGTAATCCAACAAAATAAGTACAAAGACAATTCATCAGCCCAGAAAATCGGATTGTTTAACACATATCGAAAAGCAACAGCAATAATCATGTTAAACGTTAAGGCGACTCCTATGGCTACACTGACCCAAATCAGAAATCTGTCAATGACGTTAGCGATAGTAGAAATGATATTTGGTTTGGGTGGAGTTTGTTGGATTTCTTCCATAGAAGGTACCTACTCTTTCGAAATCTCTTTAGCTTTTTCTAAAAACTTGCCGATTTCCGGAGACTTTGCAATCCACTTATCCTGAACAGCTTTGATATATGGGTCAAATTCTGCTTTATTGGTTAATTGATGAGTAGTAAGTCCAAATTTGGTGCTGGCGTTTGCGATCAGATCATCTTCATTCTTTGTTACATATTCCACGTTGTCTTTCATAGCTACGCTAACCGCTTCTTCAATAAGCTTCTTGTCTTCGTCGGACAAACCATTCCATCTGTCTTTGTTTATCAGAATGCCTCCTGCCCAATACATGTGCTTGCTCGGAGTCATGTTTTTGGCAATCTCGGTTAACTTCTCGGAAATGATAGATTCCGTATCAATATCGACACCACCGATTACACCCGTTTGCAATGCAGTGTAAACCTCAGTTAACGGCATTGGCGTTGGGCTAACCTTGATGGATGTCAAAAAGTCAAGAATGGTTGGGCTCGGTGTCGTTCTCAGCTTAAAACGGTCCAAGTCTGCCAATCCAACGACAGGCTTCGTAGCCAAAAAGTAACGGAAACCGGAACTTGCATACCCCAATCCTTTTACATTATCATTGGTTAATGTATCAAATAATGCCATGGATTCCGGACTGGTCCACAATTCGTAAGCTTGTTTATGGTCATTCACCGGGAAAGGCATTAACCATGCGCCGAAAGCAGGGGAAGAACTGCTCAGTTGAGCCGTGGTAATGATCGCCATATCCAAAGATCCGGTGTTTAATTGCTGCATCATATCGGTTTCGTTACCTAACTGTCCCCCAGGGAACAATTGAACAGTAATTCTGCCATTCGTTTTTGCATTAAGCTCTTCACCGATTTTTTCTGCTGTTCGTGCGAGTCCGCTTCCCTCTTTTGTAATGTTAGCGAACTTCAAAACCATTTTTTGTTGACTGTCCCCACCAGAAGCACCGTCTGTAGTCCCTCCAGCGCTCTCGCCGCCCCCGCTTCCGCAAGCTGCAAGTAACGATGCGATGATAACCCCTATTGCTGTCGTTTTGAATATTTTTTTCATTATTTGACCCTCCTAGCAATTTAGAAAAGATGGATTTGCTTCAGTAAGACAGTTCTATGTCCAAGGCTGGTAACCCAGTCCGAATGGAATCCAAAGGTCGTGACTTTTCTTCAGGTACCGTCAGTGGCTGGCAAGATAATTAAAGGGATTTGCGGTAAATGTGACAGCATCATTGCTTAGGGGCACGGAACCCCTATATGCAGCAGCGATTTGTATGCTTTCGGCTGCCTCCAACGGGATTCCCTCACCCACAGCAATGATATAATAATTCTAATTATTGGCCTTTAGAATAATAGCGTACTTCGAATGTTTTACAGCCGTTTGGAGATGTCCAAGGGCCGTGTTTCATACCTGGAGGACGGCAAGCTACCATTCCTGCAGTGAACTCCTGATTCAGCGACAAGTCGATCAAAGAACCTTCAATCACATAAAGCTCTTCCCAGAAATCGTGAATTTGTACACCGTTCGGGCTGGTGTCTGTACCTGGTTGAAAGATCAGAATTCGTGTTGCTACGCCAGTTTCAGGGTCTTTTGCAATAACCCGTTCCGACAATCCTTCTACATTAGTGAATGGTTTTTCCTCAAATTTCGTGTAATCGATAAATTCCAGTTCCGGTTTAGCCATGGTTAGTCCACCTCAGAGTCCTTTAGAATTTTAGTTTCATAATTTATGGTAATTTTTCTATTGTTTATCTTATCATGGAGCTCCGCCTTAAAAATACCTCCAAAGTAAAATTTATCGGTTTTTAGTGGCAAAGTTCCACAAAAAAGCGCAATTCCGGGGCTGTCATAGCCGCGTTGTTTGACAATTTCAAGCAGTTCCATCGGATTCAAAAATGCGCTTAACACCCCAGACTGGTAATGTAGCTCTTTCCCGTTAACCTGAACCCAGCTGTTCATCTCAATCTCATCCCAGTGCTCAGCAATCGATTCAAACGACCAGAGCTGTTTGGAAATCATTTTCGCACACACTTGCTTTGATTTTTGAATCGATACAGCTTCAAGTACACGATCCGTATGATCGCTGCCCAAACCGATGTACCAAGTGCCGTCAATATCCAGCAATACGACTTCCGCCTCGCCGCTGCTGTCATTGCCTACAACGCTGATCACGTCAGTGTTGTTTAGTAATTCCGGGTCCAAGTCGTACATCATAGGTACCTGCCGTGGGGCCGGTATTCCGAGTTCTTTTAATTCTTCAATATGGTGCCTAACCGATTCCTGGTCTTTATTCGTATATCCCGCGATAACAAGTCTTTGCGGTGCCCAGTTGATTAGAGCTCTCTCGTACTGAAATTCCATGAATGCCTTGAGCCTCCCAGCTTAATCTTTATAGAACGCGATGTTTTAATGAAGGGAAGACGTCCCGAATTTGATCCACTTGCTCGGGTTGAATTTCGGTTTTCACAATTGTTTCGTGATCCCCACCGGATGCGACAACGGTTCCCCAAGGGTCAACAACACGGCTGTGACCTCCCATGAATACGTTTCTAGTCGTTCCCACGCAATTGCATGAGATGAGGAAGCATTGATTCTCCAAGGCTCTAGCTGAGTTAAACAACTGCCAATGTGTTAAGCGGGAATGCGGCCATGCCGATGTAACGAGCAGCAGCTTGGCGCCTGCATCCACCTGCTTACGGTATAATTCAGGGAACCGCAAATCATAGCAGGTTGTGAGTCCGACGCGTCCGAATTCGGTATCGAATACCCCAACGTCTTCCCCACCGGTTAACAATTCGCCTTCCAATGAACCATAGCGGAACAAATGCATTTTGCGGTACGTTCCTACGATGCTTCCTGTACGGTCAAATAACACACTGGTGTTGTAATAGTTATCTTGATCCTTTTCCACGAAGCTTCCCGCAAACAAGTACGCGTTCAATTCTTTTGCTTTAGCCGAGAACCGTTTAATGAACGGACCGTCCATAGGCTCAGCTTCAGAATGGTACTTGTCAAATGAGAAATAACCGGTAGCCCAAATTTCAGGCAGAACAATCAAATCGCTGCCTTTAGCTTGATCCAATAGAGCATCCGCCCGTTCGATTCTTTGTTCTTTGGTTTCGCTATCTTTGATTTCCAATTGAATGGAAGCGACTTTCATGGGTCTCAGTTCCTTTCTTTTCCGTAGTTACGGCTTAGCCAACCTCGATATTTTGTTTTTCTGACTTCAACTCTTCATTCTCCGGCAGGCCATAGCTTGCCAAGAAGCGGTCTACCATAGCAACCGGCTCCCCGTATCCGTAATTGCGGAAGGAGTACCCTTTAACTACAAATGGAGCTCCATTGTAGAACATTTCGTATTGCTGATGGCGTCCGCCAAACTCAGATCCGATAATGTCCCAAGCCAATTTGAACAGTTTTACTTTTTCTTCTGCCTTAGCTCCTGTGGAGGAACGAATATATTTTTCCATGTCGTCTTTCGTTTCCGGATTTACCATTTCCTTATAGGATGAAGGCACTTGCAGCACGCCGCCGCCTACCAATTCCCTCAAGATACGAATGACCGACGCATAAATCGTATCCTGCATACCAACAATACCATACAGATAACGCGCATTCGGACGAGCTACCCCGTTCTTGTCGATACTGCACTGATACTCAGATGCCATCAGCATGCCTTCAACCACTGCTGCTTGCGATGCCAGCTCCCCAAGACGCTCCTGCACTTGCGGGAATTTATCGGTACCATTCATTTCTGTTACTTTTCTTGCCACGCCGATGACGAACTTCAGCTTCGCGGACAAGCGGGTTTGCGCTTGGTTGTTGCCCAGGATGTGAGCAGGAGTGGAGTGGAACTGTGCGCGAGTTGCTTCAATGTCTTTGTATGCGAATACATGCTCCCAAGGGATGAATACATCGTCAAATACGACTAGAGCATCGCTCTCATCATACTGCGTCGACAGCGGATAGTCGAAGGTGCTCGGTTTGTCCGCCGCAAAGCTTGGTCGTGCGTAAAGCTTCAGTCCTGGCGTACCCATTGGCACTACGAACGAAATAGCGTAATCCTCGTCTCCCGGGCGAAGCGGTGTAATACAGCTGCAGAACAAATAGTTGCTGACTGCTGCGCTTGTACCGAGCATTTGCGAACCGCGTACGACAATACCGTCCTTTCTTTCCTCGTACACACCCACTGGCAAGAATTTCTCTTCCTGTTCGTTAGCCGCTTTGCTGCGGTCGATTTGCGGCGGAATGATGACATATGTGACGAACTGGTCGTTGTCTCTTGCATATTTATAAAAATCAATAACTTGCTGAGCCCGGTCGCCGAATACCTCAGAATGGCTCACAAAACCTGCCAAGAAGCAGGCTACATGATCCGGGCTGCGTCCGGCAAAACCGCAGGTTGCCTCTGCCCATTTGTACATCGCTTCACGGCGTGCAGCCAAATCCTCGCTACTTCTGGGAATCATAAACATTTTATTGGCAACCGTACCATCCTCGGTCGTGTATGTCATGTTATTAGCCGGATCAGAGGACATATCATACAGCTTGGCGAATGTACCCACGATTCCTGCGAATGCCGGGTGGGTGATCACATCCTTCACGCGCTCTCCACCGATATAGATGTTTCTGTTATCCTTCAGAGATTCCACATACTGTTTACCGTTTCTCATGATTATATTCTTCCTTTCCGAAGGTGAAATTGGATTTTGGTTTTTGTGCACTGTGTCGTGTATACATTGAAAATTAAAATTAAACGCTATAAATGGCTTCCTTGACTTCATTATCCAATTTTTTAGCCAAATCTGCATTGTACGTCTTAACAAATTCAGGCTTTGTCGTAATTTTACCGCCGTAGAAGATGATATCTCGGATACCTTCTACTTCAACTTCCAGCAAGGCGAGCTTCAAAGTAAGCTCTTCTGTTTTAGCCACCTTTACAGAAGCTTTACCAGTTAAGGAGAAAACCGATTCCTGCGCCACAAAGTTCATAAGCACTGACGGATCTTGTTCAATAATTTTAATAAAGTCGGATTTCGCATCGATTGCGAAGCGAACGGTTGATGCATTTACAGCAAATACCCAGGACAATGCTGTCGAATAAATGGCCCCGCTTTCCTTCTCCACCACATTGAGCAGCACAATCGTCTGCCCTTGCAAAGCTTCAACTATTTCTGGAGTTAACTCTGTTAAAACTTTAGACATGTATATCTCTCCTTTATCGAATATCAGCGTTTATGTTATTGACTATCAGTTACTAGTGTAATTTGGAATAAAAACGTGTATTGAAGGAAAAATCCGGAATCGAATTGCTCGACCTATTGTGGATGACTGCAAAACTTGTCGATTTATATGCATTCAGTAACAGCAAGTCTTGATGGAATAAATAGTAATATAGAACGAAAGTCTTGTCAACATATTTTTCGTTTTCATGTAAAGTTACCTAACATACAGTAGAAATTTGTAAAATTTTGTCGAACTATGTTATGTCTTTTCCCATATTGACTGCGCTTACAAATTATGATATGGGTTTCGTGTTACTGTTTTTATACTTGATTACGTTTTCAACGATTCTTTTGTTTTACTCAAATGATGGATCATGGCCTTTGCCGCCAAATCAGAATTTTTCTTTTCCATACAAAGGATAATGTATTCGTGTTCTGCTAAAACCTCCTTCATCCGATTCCTCTTTTTAATCGCTCTCAAACCAATCAATTGGGATAAATTATGCAAGTTTAATAATACCTGCTCAATCAAATGATAATCTGCAAATTTAGTTAATGTGATGTGGAAGGATTGGTCCAAGCTGATGAAAGCAATTTCATCATCCTGCTGCATCGCTTCTTCTTGATTTTGATAAATTTGTCTAAGCTGCTCCAGCTGCTCAGGAGTAATCATCTCAGTCAATTTCTTAATGACTTCGCTTTCAATCGTAGTTCTCAGCAAGAAAATTTGTTCAGCTTCACTTTCCGTTACGTTACGTACTGCCATCCCTTTTCGGGGAATCGTAACAATTAAGCCTTCTTTCAATAAATCTTGAAGCGCTTCCCGAACAGGCGTACGGGATGTATTTAACAATTCGGCCAGCTTCACCTCGGTGAATATTTCCTCTGACGAAATATACCCGTTTAAAATTACATCTTTTATTTCGTTATATGCTCTCTCTTTTGTTGTTATTTGTTTATCGATTGGTTTTAAATTAAAACGAGGCATTGTGATCACACTTTCTTTTATTTCTATTCTTTGTGTATACACCGTACATTATACCGTCCACGGGATATTTTAGTCAATCATTTTCAGAATCTTATTAAAATATCGACAACAAGCCTCCAAGACGTATTTCATCTTTCCGCAAAGCAAGAATCATTGTATGATGAATAGAAGAGAAGCCGCCGGGTGGGTATGTATACCCTTGCAGTTTCCTATAAACAAATACCATATAGAAAGGAAGTCGGTTTTGGAAGAGGACAAAACGTCACTACTAAAACAAGCAATTTTAGAAGGCGGAACCTACAAGTCTTTATACATCAACCACCCCGACGCCATCTATGTGATGGATGTGGAGGGAAATTACATTGATGCAAACCCCGCAACCGAGCGGATCACGGGATATACCGTAGAGGAATTTATACATCTGAAGCAGGAGCATCTCTTTCTTCATAACAATAGCAATGCTCACTTACGAGAGTGCTGCTTTCATGAGTCATTACAGGGTAAACCAACCAGTTATGAAATTGATTTTATGCACAAAGACGGGAGGGTCATCGATGTATCGATTACTTATGTACCGATCATCTTGAACTCGGTGATCGTCGGCGCCTATGGACTGGCCAAAGATATTACGCTCCAGAAAGAAGCCGAAAAAAGGCTTAAGCATTCAGAAAGTCTCTATAAGCTGATTTCAGAGAATGCACAAGATATCATTACATATAGTTCACCGAAGGGAATTTGTCAATTCATTTCTCCTTCCGTGCACAAGCTGCTCGGTTATGAACCCGAAGAAGTCATTGGAACGAATTTTCTTGATATTTACCACCCGGAGGACGCCGCGGCCAATTTCCCGCACACTTCCGACGAATATCTCTCCACTGCCCGGATTCTTCATAAATCAGGCCATTACGTCTGGTTTGAAACCACGGTAAAACATATTCGGGACGAGGAGGGAGAAATTGAGAAGATTCTGGCTATTGGCCGGGATATTACGGAACGCAAACGCATGGAAGATCTTGTCCGGGAAAACGAGAAGAAATATCGGCTTATCTCGGAGAATTCCCTGGACTTCATATCAACACATACGGCCGACAAGCAGGCGACCTTCTTATATGCTTCGCCATCAGGACTAACGCTCCTAGGCTATGAACCGGAGGAGCTTATCGGCACCAGCGCCTATGATCATATTCACCCTGATGATATCGATGCGGTCAACACCTATTTATCAACTAATCTCGTGTCTCGGGGGATGTATACGGTCGGTTATCGGATCCGCCGAAAAGACGGGCGTTATATATGGTTTGAGAGCACCGGTAGATATACGAACATGGGGGAGATCAAAGAAATCGTAGCGATCTCCAGAGACATAACAGACCGTAAAGAAGCGGAGCAGCGCCTTCAAGAAAGCGAACAGCGCTACAAATCTTTATTCGAATACAATCCGGCAAGCGTATATTCATTGGATCTGGAAGGACGTTATTTGACGGTTAACTCCAATCTTGAGGAACTGACAGGATACAACAAAGAAGAGCTCCTACGGGTAACATTCCAGCCGATCATTGATGACAGCTATCTGTCCAAAACGATGAAGTATTATGAACTGGCCAAACAGGGCTACCCGCAAAAATACGAGACTGTGATCATCCGCAAAAACGGAGAACGAATTCACATCAGCGTAACGAATGTGCCGATCATCGTGGATCATGAAATCGTGGGCGTATACGGTATTGCCAATGACATTACCGAACAAAAGCAGTACGTAAATCAAATCGAGAAGCTTAGCAAGGAGCATGCCCTGATTCTTGGTGCCGTTTCCGAAGGAATTTACGGCATCGATATTCAAGGAAACACCACCTTCCTCAATCAGGCCGCCTCGGACATGCTAGGTTATCTTCCGTCCGATTTTAAAGGTATGATCAACCATGAGAGCTTCCATCATACCAAACCCGATGGCAGCCATTACCCCGTCGAAGAATGCCCGATCTATCTGACGACACAGGACGGCCGCCCCCGCTCCGTACAGGAGGAAATTTTTTGGAGAAAAGACGGGTCAAGCTTTTTGGTGGAATACAATATCAATCCCATTATTCAAAAAGGAGAAATCAAGGGCGCGGTGGTCGTGTTCAAGGACATTACCAACGAAAGAGAAATCATCAAAGCTATGGAATCGGCTGAACGCGCCACCCAAGCCAAATCGGAATTTCTGGCTATGATGAGCCATGAAATACGTACTCCCATGAACGGTATCATAGGTATCATTGATCTGCTCCTTGATACTGAACTTACGGACGAGCAGCGGGACTACGCCGACATCATACGCCAAAGCAGCGACTCGCTTCTTTATATTTTGAACGAAGCGCTTGATTTTAGCAAAATTGAAGCCGGTAAGATGGCTTTAAACATGGAATTGTTTGAACTCAGGCCAACAATAAATCAAATCGTCGAATTGCTTAGACCGAAGGCCAATGAGAAGAACATTGAATTAAGCTGCCGTATTCACTCCGATCTCCCTGTGATGGTGACGGGAGATATTCTGAGAATTCGTCAGGTCCTGGTCAACTTGATCGGGAATGCGCTTAAATTTACGGACCGAGGAAGTATCCAGCTCACGATAGATAAGCATCCTGCTTCAAACGAGAGAGTGCTGATCCTGGATTTTGCGGTGATCGATACTGGAATTGGGATCCCCACTCACAAAATGGGACAGCTGTTCCAATCCTTCTCCCAGCTGCATCCGGTTCTGAACCGTAAATATGGAGGAACGGGACTCGGGCTCGCCATATGTAAAAAGTTGGTTGAGTTAATGAATGGAACCATCTGGGCTGAGAGTGTGGAACATCAGGGCTCCACGTTCCGGTTCACGCTGCCTTGTGGAGCCGCGTCCCCCTTCTTGCCCCACCGGGATTGAGCTAAACCCAGCTCATAGGAAACAAAAGTGATGAACCTATAAGATGATATCATAAAGGAGATGCAGCATACGCTATCCCCTTTATGATATCCATATTTTTACATCTGCTCTCACGACGAATGAATGCCTATACCCATGGCATTCTCAGCCGCCTCGAATGTGACGTTAACCTCACCCTTCTGTTCTACCGAATGTTTAGCAAGTGCTCTCGTATGCACATCCACATTCGCTTTCTTCAAATTACGATTTACCATGCTCACCAAACGTTACATCGGATGACCGATTCGATTCTTATTTTATTTAGTAGAAACGTCCCTTCAATCTCTGGTAATCCTCATATACATCGATATCTTCCGGCTCGGCTTTCTGCACATGGATGAGCTGCCGCTCCTCCGAATGCTTCTTGATGATCTCTCGCCCGCCTTGATCTCCGGAAATCTGCTGCAGTTCTGGAAATACCGATCGTCCAAACAATACGGGGTGGCTCGGCTTCCCTTGATAAGCGGCTTGGACAATCGGCGCTCCGGTATTCTCGTAACGCTGCAGTACCTGATCGATAACGGACGGATCGATGCCCGGCTGGTCGGCCAGAAGAACGCACCCTGCATCCGCCGAAATGCGGGTAAGGTAATCCACCGCTAAACGGAGGGAAGAGCTCATTCCGAGATGGGACTCCTGATTGGAAAGTATAATTAGAGGTAAATCTTGAATGTCGGCAGCTAATTCGGGAAATTCGGCATTAACGACAACCACGACCCCGGCAGCTTTGATCTGCAAGGCTTTTTGGGCCATGTAACGGAGCATCGATTCCTTCCCGATCGGAAGCAGGAGCTTTCGGGTCCCCATCCGTCTGGAATAACCGGCAGCAAGAACGACTAACCACATCGATGGTTTCATAGGTTCACCACAAGAAGCCCATCCGCATGCGGCCGTTCCTGCAAGGGCTCCTTACGTATTAGCAAAGATTGACCGCCGCGTGCATTCTTGTGGCAAGCCAGCTTGGAAGGAATGCTTAAAGCGGTATCCTCCGTTGATTCGGCCCCGATACCCAATCCGATAGGGGAGTGAAGCTGTCTAGGCCTCGGTTTCACTGCCTCCACGAGCACCTTTACGGCAACGCCGTTTACGGTATTGCTCGTAAGTCCGGACTGCGAACAGAAAGAGCCGCCGCTGAGCATACCGAAGATGCTTCCGCTTTCCAAGACCAGACACCTTGCTCCTTCACGTCGGTATGCCGCGCCGTCCACTTGCACGATCGTCGCTAACGCGGCTCGTCCTTTATTGATCCAGCATTGCTGCAGCCCTTTCAAAATCTCAAGCATGTGCCTGTTCACCTCGCTCATTATCAATCTAAGTTCAATGGGGACAAATTGTCGCAAAAGCTGTTCCCAAGTCCATGTCTTTTAGAAACCGATCACATGGGTTTCCTTTCTGATAAAGCATTCGTTAATGACTGCCAAAATCCTTTTGTTTTCGCTGTTCAACCACGAAAAAGACCGTAAGGACACATCCCCACGGCCTTAGAAACGGTAACGCCTTAAGCCTGCCACTCCAACAATTCATCCATAATCTGATTTCTTCCGACCGGTGACCAGCTCATACCGATCCAATTGGGAATCAACCGAGTCCGTTTGTTCCAAACCGCTTTGGTCGCGTTCCATACAGCGCATTGTTGAAGGCTTGCATAGGCTTCATCGTCTTCCCCCGCCTTAGCCTGACGTGGACTAATAAAGAGATGGTCGGTCTGAAAAGGAGGCAGGCTATCCAGCTCAAATTCCTTGCTCATTTGGTTTAACGGCACACAGCTCCCCAGCCTTAATCCAAGATCGGAGTACAGCAATTCGTTCAATGGGTGATCGATTAAACCCTGCACTCTAATTTTTTGGTTATATAACCGCATAAGCGCTACGGTTTCATTATTGATACGCCAGTCTGTCGTAAATTCCAATATGACTGTAGGAGCAATTCGTCTCAACTGTTCGTAGAAGGGTTTATGAGTCTCCGGACGGTCCTTGGGTATATTTTAGTTAATGCTGGAAAAATCACACAATACTATGATATTTATGATAAAATACAACATACATCATACAAAAAGGTTTGATTGAATTGCGTTTATTTCATTCCTCGTCTTCATTAACATCAGAAGAGAACCTGCTTTTTACAAAATCGCATCTTCTTCACATACTGGATCGAATCAGAATAGTATCCATCATTCTAATTCTTTTTTACCCTTATTATTTTTATACCGATTTTATCCTGCTAAAAGATCTGGAACATTCGGCCTTTCGATATACGCTCATTACCATACACATAGCCGGTCCCCTTGTGTCCATCATATTCCTGTATATATACAGAATCTATCAACATAAAGACTCGTTCTCACATTCCACCTGGCCTACTTTCCTTATAAACACTTATGCCGCCATGTATATTTTGATGGGTGTTCTCTCTTCCATTAACAGCCAAGGCTTGACAGGAAATGTGGATGCCTACATCATCATCCTGATTAGCGTTGCCGTGGTTATTCCTTTAAAACCGCGGAATTTTCTAATTATCCTTTTGTTCAATCACATGGTTTTTCTGGTGCTGCTTTCTAAAGTAAGCAAAGATGAATATACGTTTACAATGAAGCAGATTAATACAACAGCGACGGCCGTCATCGCTTTTTTCATCGCATATGCTTTCTATAATTACAAAAGAAAAGATTTTATTCAGCATCTAAAACTGAAAGAAAGTGAGAAGAATTTCCGAACACTGTTTACTGTTAACCCTTACCCTCTGGTTCTCTCCAGAATAAAGGATGACTCCATCGCTCTGATTAATCCGAAAGCTGTAGAGTTTTTCCGGATTTACCCAAGTCAGATCCATAAGCTTGATGCAACGGTCACCTATCCTGATGGGGATGAGAGACTTACCCTCATTCAAGAGTTAACCCAAACAGGCAGTATTAAAAACTATGTTTGCAAACTAAAAGTATCCCCCCACATGAACAAATGGGCTATGATCAATTATGAAATCATGGACTACGAAAACGAAAAGTGTGTTCTGGCAGGCATAACCGATATTACGGAACTCAAAAAAATGGAAGATGAGCTTACAAAGCACGCTTCCATCGATGCGCTGACCGGTGTCATGAACCGAAGACAAGGGATGGATTTGCTGCACAATGAGCTTATTCACGCTCAAAAGCAAGGAACAGAGTTTATCGTCTGTTTCGTAGATATCAACAATCTGAAGGAGGTTAATGACCGATACGGTCATGCCGAAGGCGACCACTTGATCATTATCGCAAGTCAAGTCTTAAAAAATAACCTGGGGCAGAACGATTTTCTTTTCCGACATGGCGGCGATGAATTTATCATTATTTTCCATAATAACCCATCCGATGTCTACAACATATGGGAACGAATACGCGGAGATTTGAACCACATCAATCAATCGGACAGCAAACCGTATGACGTTTCGGTCAGCTATGGCTTATTCCAGTATCAACCTGGCATGAAAGTCTCAGTTGATGAAATGATCGAGCTGGCCGATCAAGAAATGTACAAGGACAAACGCCACTATAAGCTTAAGGATGAACGAGGCTATTAAAAAACCCACAGCTCCGGAGCTGCTCCAGCCCTTTTAGATTGCGGATGGCAACTTTCGGTAAACCAGCCATAGAATATACTAACACAAGATTGGGAGTTGAAGCAGATGCCCCGTTACCCGAACACCAAACTCGGGAAGACTGTTTTATTGAAGCTCCACCCGCGTCTCCGATTCTATGTACCCGACACCAGAAACGCAAACGCCCTTCAGCTCCGTATTATGCTGGAGAAATACGGAATGGTTTATATCAAACCGAATAGAGGGACCGGGGGTAAAGGCATCGTCAAAGCGGAAATGTTCCAGTCCGGAGCCAAACGTATCTATCGGTATAAACTGGACACCTCGCAGCGTAACTTTTCTTCTTTTGACCCTTTTTTTCATTCGCTTCGAAGGGTCTTTGGAAAAAAAACGTATTTAATTCAAAAAGGGATCCGAATGTTACGTTACAAGGGACGTCCGTTCGATGTCCGCATCATGGTGCAAAAGAACGAACGGGGACACTGGGAACATACCGGCACCATTGGTCGTCTGGCGCATCCGAACCGGATCGTGACCAATTATCACAGCGGTGGGACCCCCCTGGCTTTACGGATTTTGCTCTCCCCTCATTTACGAGGCCCACAACGAAAGCAATTGGAAAATCGGCTTTCTTTGATGGGTATGGTTGTGGCCAAACATATGCAATCCGGGTTTCCGCGGATCAAAGAAATCGGCCTTGACGTCGGAATGGACCGCCATAAAACACCCTGGATTTTTGAAGTAAATAGTCAACCAGATCCATTTATTTTTCTCAAATTAAACAAACCGTCCGTATTTCGCAGAATATTTAAACTAACCCGTCTCCATGGAAGGTTTCGAAGGTTCCCCCTAGTTTCAAAAAAACGCCGTTGATAAACAACAAGAAGTATTTATCAATCACCACGCCTAAGGAAGGTATGCCCATCATCGTGTGAGGAATGAAAATGGCTATCTCATGAACGGTTGTATTTCTACCATTCATAGGATAGCCATTTCTGTTGAATGCCCTTTGCCCTTTGGAGCCTTATTCACTCTTTCAGGACGGAGACGGGAGCGGAGGCAGCTGCCGGATGATTTCCTTCAAAGCTTGATCCACATTGGACGCGCGGACAGTGATTCTTCCCTTCTCATACTGCTCCGTCGCGTGTTGATAGCGGGGATCGTAGTAATGCAGCAGCAATAGCCTCGCCACCTCGTCAAACCGGTCGGTCGCAAGTGAATTGCGGATTTCCGCCGCTACGGGCGTATGGATTCGATTCTCGATATGCTCGAAGGAGCGGATACAATCCTCTTTGTGCTCCTGGGGCCTATAATCATTTAAAATGTTCGCAACCCTTTGCTCCAGCGGGATTTCTAAGAATAGCGTCGTTCCCTGCTCTTTCGCCTTCACAAGAAACTCGGGCAAAAACACTTTACCCACCCGTTTGCTCTCCGCTTCGATGATCAGATAAGGCGAGTTCTCCCAGCGGATTAGATCATGGACCAGCAGTGAATCGAACGATTTTTGATTGTTCGGCGCTTTTCCGATATGGCCGAATATCGAACCCCGGTGCTGCGCCATCTGCTCCAGATTAATGACAGGGTACCCGCGCTCTGCTAACCGGTCTAAGAGCTCCGTTTTCCCTGTGCCGGTATACCCGTTAATCACGTAACAGGGGGGCAGCTCCGAGTAGCTCTTCAGCGTTTCCACAACCCAATTGCGGTAAGCGCGAAACCCTCCGGTCAGTCGGAACATCCGCAGACCCATCAGGGTAGCGACGGTAGCGGATGTTTTACTCCGCATTCCTCCACGCCAGCAAAACACCACCTTGCTCTGGTGTTCGGTTTCCCCGATGGTACGGATAAAATCAGGCAGCTTGCGCGATACGATTTCCAACCCTTTATCTTTGGCCGCATTCACGCTTTCCTGCTTGTAAAGCGTACCGACTTCCGCCCTTTCCGCATCATCGAAAAGCGGAATGTTGATACTGCCGGGAATCGTCGACTCCGCAAATTCGGACGGCGACCGGACGTCAATGAGCGTGACTTCTCCTTTGCGTCGAAGCTCGAGAAGTTCCGCTACGGTCAGATCTTGAAACATATGGTTGCCACTCCTTCTAGGTGATCCTACGCGGTGACGTGAATATGTCCGGCCTGTTCGGCGGTAACCTCGCCGATGAGCTGTGCTTCTACACCCGCGCCGCGCAGTTTGTCGAGCAGTGTATCGCCCTGCGTTGGCTCGACAGAGATCAACAAGCCTCCCGAAGTAACCGCATCGCACAGAATCCATTGATCGATTTGGTCGAGCTCCTCGGAGAACGTAACCGAGCCCTCAAGATGAGCATAGTTGTTCTTCGTGCCGCCGGGTACGAAACCCGCCTCAGCCAGCTCGCGCACCCGCGGCAGAACCGGTACAAGCGACTTGAAGATGCGAATGCCCACACCGCTCCCTTTGGCCATTTCCGATGCGTGGCCCAGCAGGCCGAAGCCGGTCACGTCCGTGCAAGCATGCACGTCAAAAGGCTCCATCGTCTCAGCCGCCGTCTTATTCAGCGTGGTCATGACCCGGGTAACCCGCTTAACTTCTTCCTCGGTAAGCTGGTCTTTTTTAATGGATGTGGTAAGAATACCAACGCCGATCGGCTTGGTCAGAATCAGCTTGTCGCCGGGCTTCGCTCCCGCATTGGTCCGCACCTTGTCCGGATGAACAAGACCGGTAACCGCAAGCCCGAACTTGGGCTCCTTGTCATCAATGGAATGCCCGCCGACAAGCGTTGCACCCGCTTCTTTTACTTTGTCCGCAGCACCGCGCAGAATGTCGGCCAGTACCTGCTTGTCCAGCGTGTGTATCGGAAAAGCAACAATATTAAGCACGGTGAGCGGTTTGCCGCCCATAGCATAAATATCGCTGATGGCGTTGGCCGCGGCCACCTGTCCGAAGTCGTACGGATTATCAACGATCGGCGTGAAAAAGTCCACCGTCTGCACAATCGCCAGTTCGTCGCTTAGCTTGTATACGCCTGCGTCATCGCTCGTATCCAGCCCGACAAGCAAATTGGGGTTCGGCTCCGCTGCAGGCAGATTTCGAAGCACCTGGGAAAGATCGGCCGGGCCGATTTTACAGCCGCAGCCCCCTTTGCTCGACAGGCTGGTCAATTTAATTTGATCGGATTGAGACATGATATGCCATCCCCTTCTACGTTATAATATGACCGCCGTCCTCGTCGTCAGGCGGATAGATCATGTGAAGCTCCTGATCCCCCAGCTGCGCAGGAGCACCGTCAAATGAGATACGGCCTGCGGTCACGCCGACAATTCTTGTGGCGTATGCGCGGGCCATCGTTACATCATGCAGATTGAGCACTACCGTCATGGCCCGTTCCCGGTGAAGCTTGGCGATAAACGTCATGACCCGTTCAGCCGTAACCGTGTCCAGGCTCGAAATCGGTTCATCGCCAAGCAGAAGCGAGGGCTGCTGCATCACCACGCGTGCGGTCGCCACGCGCTGCTTCTGCCCGCCGCTTAACTCCTCTACCCGGCGCCGAGCCAGATGCTCGAGCCCGACTTCGCGAAGCGCTGCATGTGCGCGGGCCTGATCTTCAGCTGAAAATATGCCAAGCAGGCTGCGCCAGCGGGGCATCTCCGCAAAACGTCCGGCGATCACGTTCGTCAGTACCGACAGCCTCGGGAGCAGATTAAAGTGCTGGAAGACCATGCCGATTTCGCCGCGGACAGTGCGCAGCTCTCGTGCATTCATCCCGGTGATCGTCCGGCCGTTCCAAACGATCTCGCCGGCGTCCGGCTCAACAAGCCGGTTAACACATCGGATTAACGTCGATTTCCCCGCCCCGCTGCGGCCAAGCACAGCTACAAATTCTCCGGGCATAATACGCATATCGATTCGGTCAAGTGCGGGTGTCTTCTCTCCCTTATATCTTTTGCTTATCCCTTTTAGCTCCAGCATATCACTTCACCCGCTTTCGAATCAACGCGCCCAGGTAATCCACAACCATGACCAGCACCATAATAAGCAGAACCTCAAACGTCACCTTCTGATACATAAACTGCTTAAAATCATTATAAAGCATCTGACCGATTCCGCCAGCACCAACGATACCGAGGATCAGCGTTGTACGAATGGCCACCTCAAGCCGGTAAAAATACTGGGAGAGAACGAGCGGAACAATTTGCGGAAAAATCCCGTAAACCGCAACGAGAAACCGTGTGCCTCCGAGAGCCTTTACCGCTTCCTGCGGCCCCTCATCCGCCGCTTCAATCATCTCGGATATCAATTTGCCGAATACGCCTACGTTGTGTATGATCAGCGCCAGGACAGCGGGCATGGGACCCAGTCCCAGCGTCGGAATAAAAATAAGGGCGAGAACAAGCTCCGGAATGGAACGAATGGAATTAAACAAGAACCGCGTGGAATCATAGAGCCAGCGATAGGGAGCCCAATTCCGTGCCGCAAGAAAGCTCGCTGGAAGAGCGATCAATAGAGCGATAAGTGTACTGAACACGGCGATCTCAAGCGTATCGATCATTGCTTTCAGCGCGGCCCGCCAATCGGAGAAATCCATCGGGAACCAATGCTCAAAGATAAAGCGGAACGTATTGCCGAGATCGCCAAACGATGCAGCCGTTAATCCCACTCCCGCTCCCGACCACAGAAGAAGGACAGCGATGACTGCGAGAAGAACCATGGTTTTCATTACTGTTTATTGCTTCGGCTTAAGGCGCCCGTCTTCAATGGCCGCCTGCCGGATCGCTGCATAGTCCTCATTGCTGGCCTGCGTAAAACCGCTGGCTCCGCCAAACGCATTAAGGATGTCTGGGTCCGTAATGGCAAGCATGGTCTCCTGTATCGCTTTAATGTCAGCATCCGATATGGTGTTCACGACCGCCCAAGGATATTGGAAAAGATCCTCCGACTGCCAGATGGTTTTGATCTTGGCTCCATCTACCTTACCCTGCTTCACCAGATTGTTGTAATACGCGCTGTCGATCGCTCCGACATCCTGCTGCTTGTTTTGGACAGCCAGCGCCGTCGCCGTGTGATCCCCAGTATAAGTAACGCTTTTAAATTTATGCTCCTGTTGGGACTTAAACACACCCGCTTTCTTCAAGGCAATACTAGGAATCAGACTTCCTGAGGTAGAACTGATATCTCCGAACGCAAACCGGATATCCCCCGCATGCTTTACGACATCATCGATAGACACATAAGGAGAATCTGCCGGCGCTATCAAATAGGAATGGTAAAACGGCTTTCCGTTGATCAGCTGGGTCATAATCGCCCTGACATCGTACCGCTCATGCGCTTCCACATACGTAAGCGGTCCCAGATAAGCCATCTGTACTTTACCGGCGCCCATCGCTTCCACCACACCGTTATAATCCGGATACACCTCCGCACGCACGCCGCGTCCCAGTTTCTCCGCCAAAAGGCTGGCGAGCTTTTCCGCACCGAGCTGCATCTGATTACTGCCTTGCGCAGGAATGACGCCGATCAAGAATTCACCCTGCTGCTCCCCAGCTTGATTTGCCGCCTTGCCCGCATCCTGCTTCTGTGTATTACCGCAAGCGGCCACAAGTAAGCAAGAGATCAGCAGACATGTTAATACCAAAAAGGATTGTCTTTTTTGGAACATTCTTCTTTTCTCCTCCTATGTGTAACTGTATTGATTTCAATAATTGAGATTAACACAGTTCATAGCAAAAAAAAAGAAAAGCTGTTCCTCTGCCTTTGCTAATGATTTGCGAACAAACTTCATTCGAATCTTCCGTCAAGCTTTGAGCTCGTTATACTCGTTATAAAGCATCGCTTGTGCATCAGAAGAAGAAACAAAAACCAACCTAACGCTCTCCCGTCAGGTTGGTTTAGGCAAAAGCATTCGTTTATTTATCTGTAAGGAGACAGCAGCTCATTCCATAGATGACCCTAATCCTCGGCGCCAGATGCCGTTGTGACCCTTCCCGCTTCAACATTCGATAAAGCGGCGCATTCTCGGAAAGCAAATTGTTTGCAGCCCGCACACCGGGAGCTATCCATTTGCGTTAACGCAAATGCGACAGCCTCGCCCATCCGATTAAATAGATGCTCTCGACCAATATCGTAGAGCAGCCCTGTTTTTTCCAGAGTTGATACGAGTTGTCCCCCTGCACCAGATAATAGAACCACTCCGCCCGATTGCCTAACATGTATAATGAGACGACCAAAATCCGCTGCCCCGGTAACATCCATGAAAGGCACTTTTCCCATCTCAAACAGCAGTATCTTCTTCTTACTTTGCAGGATACCCGGGATGCTTTTTTCCAAAGCATGAGCCATACCGAAAAAAAGCGGCCCCTCCACATGATAAATGTTCATTTGCGGACAATCCGGCCTCTTCGTTCGATGCAGCTTCTTCTTCCCTCGCTTGGAGGAATAACCCGGCAGGACTTTCGTTATGGAGGTCGTGTCGCCCATCTGCTTCAAAAATAATAAAATGGCTAGCAGCAAACCAAGACCTACAGCAGTTGTCAACGTAGTGAGAACCGTTAATATAAAAGTAACGAGAAGGATCAAGGTATCGCTGCTTTTCATCTTTAGGATATGGGCGAATGCTTTGCGCTCGCTCATATTCCATGCAACGATCATCAAAATGGGTGCCATACTCGCCAATGGAATGCGGGAAGCAAACGGCGCAAATAGAAGGAGTACCCCCAGTACGGTCAACCCGTGAATGATGCCGGACATGGGAGAAACTGCGCCGTTTTTGATATTGGTTGCCGTCCGTGCAATCGCGCCCGTTGCTGGTATGCCTCCAAACAACGGGGTAACGATATTCGCGATTCCTTGACCCACTAATTCCCGGTTACTGTTGTGCCGGCTACCCGTCATTTCATCAGCAACTACCGCGGACAATAGAGATTCAATTCCCCCTAACATCGCTATGATAAGAGCTGGTCCGAGCAGCATCTCGATCCTTTCCCAAGTCAGCTGCGGAAATTGAAAGTGAGGCAGGCTGTCCGGGATCGCTCCGAATGCAGAACCGATCGTTGGCACTTTACCATCAAAAAATAAAATAGCAGCCGCGCTTGAAAGAATGAGCCCAATTAGAGAACCCGGGATTTTCGGTGTATATCGGGATGTTAGAAGAATGACCCCCAAACAAATGAAGGCTGTCAAGATACTATACCCGTCAAAGGTCGAGAGATGGGCAGCGATTTCTTTCATATTAGAAAGGAAATCTTCATGCTTTTCGATATCCTGTAATCCCAAAAAACTGGCGATCTGACCACTGAAAATAATCATCGCTATTCCGGCGGTAAAACCAATCGTTACAGGTCTGGGAATATATCTGATTAAAATACCCAGCCTGCATATGCCCATGAGAACGAGAAGAACTCCGGCCATGAAGCCGGCAATCAGCAAATTTTCATAGCCGTACTCCATCACAATCGCAAAAAGTACCGGGATGAACGCACCGGTCGGCCCGCCAATTTGATATTTAGAGCCACCAAACAATGAAATGCATATTCCCGCTACGATGGTCGTATAGATCCCATACTCCGGTTTGACACCGGATGCAATGGCAAATGCCATACCAAGCGGAATGGCAATAACCCCTACGATCAGCCCGGAAATCATATCATTGCGAAAAGCAGTCAGGGTATAACCTTTAAATCTGCCCATTCGCTGCATGGGACCAACCTTCTTTTCTCTGAATATTTGATTATTTGAATATATATGAAATACTACTCCTCCCTTCTTTCGATTGTCAACAACAAAAATAACCGGCTTGTCAGCAACAGCCGGGCAAAATTAGTCTCTTATTATACTCATCACGCAACTTGAATTTTTTGCTCGTTTAATGAATGTCTTATTCTTTCCGAATGTCTTCCAGCAAGGATATCGCATCCACCAGATGATTATCAAAAATTTGTTTGGCTACAGCCAATAAGTCTTTGATTAACGGATCCCGTAAAGAATAAATAACGGAAGTCCCTTCTTTTTTCCCGTAAACCACATTTTTATTTCGCAAAACAGCCAACTGCTGAGATACGGCCGAACCCTCAGAGCCTAGTATCGTCTGCAGTTCGTTGACATTCTTATCTCCCTCGCTTAACACTTCTAGAATGCGGATCCTCATCGGATGAGCTAACGCCTTGAAGAACTCCGCTTTAAATTGTTGGATTTGCTGCATCACAAGATCCCCTTTATCCATGCTTCTACTATACGTATCATAGCATAGTTTTAGGCAAGCATCCGTCTTCGGTTCATATAAATCTTCTCTGATCGTCGTTGTTCACTTTACGCAAAAGGAGCCAATCCTATGGATTAGCCCCTTTTGTGTAACCGGTTATCCTTCCACTACATGAATTGCACTTCTCTCTGAAGAGATTACTTTTGCCAATCTAGTTCTTTCAATTTCGCTTTCACATACTCAATAGAGGTTCTCGCGTACCAATCCGGCTCAGCCTGTCTTGTATGAAAGCCAACCTCCATAGACAAATACCCGTCATAATTGATCGCTTTCAGGGCTTTGAATACTTCCGTAAAATCGCAACGGCCTTGTCCCGGAGGCAATCGTTCACTGTCAGCGATGTGGATATGGTGGAGCTTATCGGCCATCCGGTATACATAGTCGCTGGCAACTTCATTACGGTATAGGGCATGGAATGTGTCAAACATCACCTTAACATTGGACATGCCAGTTTGTTCGCTTAACAGGAGAGCATCATCCGCTGTTTCAATCAGATTGCTATCGGTCGGAGTCGGCTCCACGACCATCGTGATGCCCAGCTCTTTCGCGTAGCCCGCGATATCCGCGAGTCCCTCCAAGCTGTAGTTCCAAGCATCCGATTGCGAAGTGCCGTACACGACCCAGCCGGCAATATAAATCACGGTCGGGCATTCCCAATCATGGGCTAGACGCAGAACATCTTTATAATGGTTGATGGTAAATTTCCGTTCTTCCAGCAGAGGCGAGCTCGGGTTGTTACCAGGCCCGCCCCCGGGAGCAGGCAGCATAGAAGCAACTTTAAGATTCTGTTCTTTTAGCAGCGTTAATATATCCCGACGACGTTCTTTCGTTACATGATCAGGCCATGCGTGCGGACTGGCGCAGCCGATTTCAATGCCGTCATAACCGAAGGAAGCAATTCTGCGGATGGTTTCTTCCAGCGGGTAAGAAGGTACCCACACCGGAAAACCGCTGTAAGGCCAAGTGTTGAATGAAATGCCTTTCATCTACAACATCTCCTCGTTTATTTTACTTTTTGTTAAATTATTCCCAAACAAACACGGCTTTTTCCGTTTTTCTTTCATCAAACATGCGGAACGCCGTTTCCGCCTCTTCCAGCTTAAAGGTGTGAGATACTAACTTCTCTACCGGAAGCCCTTTATCCATAATGAATTTCGTGATTTCATCGTACTCGAAGATCGGGAAATACCAAGAGCCCATCAATGTAATTTGCTTACGAATCAGCTGCTCGCTAGGCTTAATGGTGACTTCCTTGCCTTCTCCGATAAATGCGGCTCTGCCATGTGCCCGAAGGCTATCCAATACGGTATTTTGCGCAATGGGGCTGCCGGAGCAATCAATTCCCGCATCGGCTCCGCGTCCTTTGGTGATCTCCATAATTTGTTCCAATACATTCGTTTTGGCATTGATGGTGTAATCTGCTCCAAGCTCTTTAGCGACCTCTAAACGCTCATCCAGCATATCGACGGCAATGACGGTTGCGCCTAAGCCTTTAGCGACCATGACGCCTGCGCCGCCCATCGGTCCAAGTCCAAAGATAACGAGCGTATCCCGACCGTTAATGGCAAGCCTTTTTTGGGCATGGTACAAAGTGCCGACAGCATCTGTGGAAACGGCTGCGGTTACGTAGCTCATCCCATCCGGAATTCTCATGCAGTTTTCAGCCGGTACCACCATGTAATCCGCATCTCCTCCATGCTGGTCAAAACCGATGCATTTCCATTCCTTACAGAACATTTTGTAGCCGCTCCTGCAGTGCCCGCACTCTCCGCAGCCTATAGCCAAATAGACGGCAACGCGATCGCCTGTCTTGAATCGGGTGACACCCTCTCCTACTTCGACAATTTCTCCTGCCGGCTCATGTCCCGGATGGACGCAGCCCGACTTGCCCGCATCTCCGACTACACCCTGATTCCCATAGTACAAGCTCATATCGCTGCGGCATATGGCGGATGCCTTCATTCGGATGAGCACTTCATGAGAGCCTGGTGTCGGGATGGGAACTTCCTTCACTTCTACTTTTCTGTCGCCCGGAAACAATACCGCTTTCATTGTCATCGTTTATTCCTCCAATAGTATGGTTATTTAGAATGACCTTCCTCGTTTAGCTGAACTTTAACCCATTTCTTCTCCTCATGGCTTTGCAATATCGCATCCGTAATACACATCGAAACATGTCCATCCTCGAAGGTTGCAAAATCGGTTTTATCTTGTAAAGGATTCTTGCCGTTACGTATAAAGTTGTAATAATTCAGCATCATATTTTTAATAGAATCCGGCCAGCCTTCGCTGTGTCCCCCCGGATGGTGAATCGAGGGCTTTACTTCCTCTAAGAAAAGAGATGGGTCCGCCATTAACCATTGATTCGGCTGATCGCGGTAGCCAATCCATAATTGCGCCGGTTCTTCTTGATTCCAGAATGCGGATTTATGGCTTCCGTTCAGTTCGAAGCTGAGCCTGTTTTTTCGGCCTGCGCTGACCTGTGAAACGGTGAATACCCCTTTGCTTCCATCGTTAAAATGAACAAGAACCGAAGCGTAATCCTCCGTGCTGACTTCAACAGATTCATAGCCTGCATCTTCCTGAGAAGCGGCTCCGAACGTTGCCGCGTTCGCCTTTGGCTTTTTTCGTTCTGGAAGAACCGTCCAAAGATCAGCGAACACTTCTACGATTCTTTTTCCGGTAACATACTGAACCGTATCGCACCAGTGCGAGCCGATATCAGCAACAGCGCGGGATTTACCCCCGACTTCCTTAGCCAAGCGCCAATTATAATCGGTGTCGAACAAGAGCCAATCCTGCAAGTAGCTGCCATGCACCAGGTTCACCTGGCCAAGCTCCCCCTGCTTAATCATTTCCGAGAGCTGTTTCATCATTGGATATTGCCGATAGTTAAAATTCACTCCATGGACAATCCCATGCTTTCTTGCTAAAGCAAGCAGCTCCGCGGATTCCCGGCGGTCCATCGCCAGCGGTTTTTCAGACAAGACGTGCTTTCCCGCTTCGATGATCTCTTTATTGATTTGATAATGCAGATGATTAGGCGTGCAATTATGGACCACGTCGATATCGGGATCGTTCAGCAGCTGCTTGTAATCTCCGTAAGCGCGGGGAATACTTAATTTCATTGCTATACTCTTAGCCTTTTCCAGGCCATGCTCAGCAAGAGCGACGACCTCTACAAATCCCAATCTACGAATGGCTTCAATATGGGTAGGTCCGATAAACCCGCTGCCAATGACGCCTACTTTAATGGTGTCCTTCATGCTTCGTCCTCCGATCTTTCCTTATTTCTTCAGCGCTTTCTTACCGAAGGCAACGGCTAAAATAATAATTAACCCTTTAATGATCATTTGTTGGCTTACGTCCAGCCCCATAATGATCAGCCCGTTGTTAATCGTACCGATCATCAAAGAGCCTACAACCGTACCGATCACCGTACCTACTCCGCCAAACAAGCTGGTTCCGCCTAAGATGACCGCCGCAATAACGGAAAGCTCATCGCCTTCACCAAAGGAAAATCTTCCCGCGTTCATACGACCCGCATAGAGAAGCCCCGCTAATCCAGCCATAAAGCCGGTGCCTAGAAACACCAGAAGCTTAATTCTCTTCGTCTTCACGCCTGAGAATCGGGCTGCGTTCTCATTACCGCCTGTAGCCAGAGTTTGTCGGCCAAAGGAAGTCTTGCGAAGCAATACATGAGCTATGACCGTAAAAATAATCGTCCAAATCAGAAGCACCGGAATCGGACCAATGTCACCCGAGCCGAAAATAAAGTTAAAATTCGTATCAACAATAGGCACCGGCGCCGTATCGGTAATCCACATCGCGGCTCCTTTGACCGCTCCCATCGTACCGAGCGTAACCAGGAAGGACGGGATCGCTACTTTGGTTACCAGCAAACCGTTAATCAACCCGACAAGAACGCCGGTACCTACGCCGGCAACAAACCCGCCTAATATTCCGAAACCGGCTTGGAGAGCCAAAGCGCCTGTTAACGCGGATAGCGCAGTAATGGAACCAACCGAAAGATCAATTTCCCCTGTGCTAATAACGAACGTCATGGCAAGTGCCATTAATGTGATCGTCGTGGTTTGTCTGACGATATTCAGCAAATTGCCTGATGTTAAAAATCCTTCGTCGAACAACGAAACGGAAAAATAAATGAATACGCCGATAAAGGCCAAGTAGACAATATAATTACGCCATTCGAATTTGCTAAGGAATGAACCGCTCGATGCCTGCTGCACACTAGAAACCTTGGATTGCATACTGCAACTCCTCCTCTGATTGAATCTCTTTACGCTTCAGCTCCTTTTTCACACGTCCTTCATGCATAACGATCACTCGATCACTTAGCGCAAGCAGTTCGGGGAGTTCTGAAGAAACAACGAGTATCGCCTTGCCGCTGTCGGCCATGGCCCGAATGATTTCCATGATTTCTGTTTTTGCTCCGATGTCGACACCGATCGTCGGCTCGTCAAGCAAAAGTACGGTAGGGTCGTTAGCCAACCATTTGGCCAGCACAATCTTTTGTTGATTCCCTCCGGATAACAGGTTTACTTGTTTAAAGATGTGGTCGGTCTTAATATTTAATTTTTCAACAAATTTCTTGCTGATCTCATTTGATTTTTGGTTATCCAGCAGAAGCCCTTTTTTCAATTTGGACAAAATGGGCAGGGTCATATTATCTTTAACGCTATGCTGAAGCACTAACCCTTGCATCCGGCGGTCCTCGGGAATTAAGGCAATCCCCGCTTCTATCGCGTCCTGCACGTCCTTGATGCTTTGCTTTCTACCGTTAACCAGCACTTCCCCGCTTTGCTTGGGATCGATTCCAAAAATGGTTCGCACCAGTTCCGTTCTTCCGCTTCCCATCAAACCGGCGATCCCTACAATTTCACCGGGATAAACGTTAAAGCTCACGTCCTGCACCTTTGTTCCCGAGGTAACGCGCTTCACTTCCAGAACAGGGGGAACGTTAGTTGAGTAACTCCGTTCCTTCCACTCAAAGGCTTTGTCAAACTCCATGCCGACAATATGATGGATAACGGTATCCAGATCGGTCTCAGCGCAAGTCTCCGTTGTAATGTATCGACCGTCCCGCATAATGGTGATTCGATCACATATTTGAAAGATTTCATCCATACGATGGGAAATATACACGATGGAGTAACCTTTTGCTTTCAATTTGTTGATAAATGAGAATAAAACTTCCGTTTCGGTTTTGGTGAGCGATGAGGTCGGCTCATCCATAATTAAGATTTTGGCTTCTTGCGACAGTGCTTTAGCAATCTCGGTCATCTGCCAGTAACCTACGCCCAAATTCTGCACCAGGTCCGTAGGCTTTATATTCACGCCTAATTCCTTCAGCAGCACTTCCGTTTTTCTTTCACTTTCCCTATCATTCAGAAGCCCTAAAACGTTTTTTGACTCTCGAGCCAGAAAAATATTTTGTGCAACCGTAAGGGTCGGAATTAAACTAAACTCTTGAAAAATCATCGATATCTTGTTTTTTTGCGCGTCTTCGAAACTTTTGATGCTGACTTGTTTTCCCTCGATAAAAATATCGCCTTGATCGGCATTGTATACGCCAGTAAGTATTTTCATTAATGTCGATTTACCGGCGCCATTCCCTCCCATTAAGGCATGTACCTCGCCTTTTTTCACTGAGAAATCCACTTGATCGAGCACTGTAATTCCATTGAAGGCTTTGCAAATCCCCTTCATTTCAAGTATAGGCTGATCCACAATCATTCACCTTCTTCATTTTTGATAGAGGCCGCAGACCAGCAATCAGCTGCCTCTATCTGTAAATTTATTTTACGTAATGTCAATTTACTTTTTCAAAGCATTCTGAACACTTGCCGGAGCGTCCACGCCATAGATTAGCTTCCAATTGTCCAATACGTTTTCCTTCGTTACTTTAATCGCAGGGGAAGCTACATAAGCAGGAGCCTCTTTTCCAAGAATCCCATAACCGGCCAGGATCGCCTGAGCTACACCTTGATCGTAAGGAAGCTGAGCTCCGAGTCCTTGAACAATGCCATTAGAAGCAATGGATAAAGCTACGTTCGTACCCAAGTCCACGGTTGTAACTACAAGATCATTGCGGCCTGCGGTACGTGCTGCAGCCATAACGCCTTCAGCCGGGACATCCCAAGGGGCAAAAATCCCTTTGATGTCAGGATTTCTTGTGAGCATAGCCGCCGCGACTTCCTGCCCTTTATTCGGGTCCGTAATGCCGCCCTTAGCAACGATTTCAATGTTCGGGTATTTCGCTTTGATCGTCGCTTCGAATGCATCGGAACGGTTCTTCGTTACAAAGAAGTTTACGTCGTGATAAACCAAGCCTACTTTCCCTTGGCCGCCGATCTTTTCAGCCATAATGTCAGCGGCCAGCACACCGTTACCATAGTTGTCACCGGATACTACGCTGACATAGTCCTTGCCCGCTGCAAGTCCGTCTGCAGCGCCATCCATAAACACCAGCTTTACCCCTTGCTGAACGGCTTTACGATATGCGCCTGCTGTAGAGACCGAATCGACAGGAACGGAAATCATGATGTCAGGCTTCTTCGCCAAAACCGTTTCAATATCATTCACTTGTTTCTCCGCTTTAAACTGTGCATCGGTAACGGCAACAACCTCAATACCCATCTTCGCAAAGGTATCTTTCATTGCATTAACCGCTGCGGTCATATAGTCCGTTCCGGAATAGTGCATTACAATGGCTGCTTTGTATTTTCCGTCTTTGATCTTCTGGAGCTCTTCTTCCGTAAGCTGCAGCGACTTGGCGGAAACGGCTTGCTCCCCATTAGGCCCTTTATCCAAAACCTCCAAATCAGGAATGCTTGGGTTGATGGTCAGCGGTCCGGAAACGTTTACATAATTCGTATTTGTTTGCGCCGCGCTATCGGTGCCCGTGGAACCTTGCTTCCCGCAGCCCATAAGCGTTAGACTCAGTGCAAGCATTAGAATGAACGCAGTTGTCATGTTTTTCTTCATTTGCTGCCCCTCACTTTAATAAAATATTTTTATATTCCCTTCCAAGCTAAGCTTGTTTCACTTGGATAAGCCAAGTATAAGGTTTTGTTTTCACCCGAAGTAGCCGAATAATTTAACCCGCAGGGGGAAGATTTTAATCCGACTGCATCCAAAGCCGCACCCTCTTTGTAATTTAGTCAACAAAAAGAAACCGTTCCTTGGTGAAATGGATGTGCGACCAACCATAACAAAAGGAGCGGTTTCTTTGTACATTCAATATACCATGGATCAACTATGCCTTCCAATGGATTTAGAAGAAGGCATCCCTCAAAATCACCTCGTTCGCGTCGTGAATGAAGCCGTGAATCGGCTCGACGACGCCATCTTTGACACGGCTTACCCTGGAGGTGGACGAGACAGCTATCATCCGAAGATGCTTACCAAACATTTTTCCTGAATATCAGCCGTGTCCCGCGGGTCTTTAATTTTCACTTTTGGGACACCCTCCTCATTTGATCTATCCTAATCGTAATAACCAGCCTGCTTCATCAACGCTTCTACTCGCCCAGCCCCCTCGGTAAGCGCGGTTTTCGCATCCTTCCTGCCTGTCAAATAATCATGAATCGCCGCTTGTACCGCTTCCGACACCTCATCGTAATTTGTAATTCTCGGTCGACCTACGCCGACGCTTAACGAATTACCGAGTACCTGATAATACTCCCGCAAGGTTGCATCGGATACTTTTCTCGAAGCCTCGTAGGCTGATTTACGGGTGACATGCTGGTTAAATTGTAAGTACTCCTTTTGGGTGTTCGGGCCTGTCAAATATTCCGCGAGTTCATAAGCTTCTTGCTTACGCAATGAATATTGGTTTATAGCGATTCCCCAAGAACCGAAATGAGGCCCTCTTACAAGGGTACCGTCGACCTTCACGCCGGGGAACATGAAGTAGCCGACTTGTCCGCCCTTCACCCGCGGATCGAGCTTCATGTTGTGATAATTCATGCCCATGGCTGATTGTCCGAATCCAAAAACAATGGGAACCTCATCCCAAGTATAGTCTAACACGTCCGGCGGAGTTACCTTATGCAGATGAATCCAGTCTCCATAGGTCTTTAGAGCCTGAACTCCCTTTTCATTATGAAAAACAGGCTTTAGCTTCTCGTCAAAAATCTGTCCCCCATACACACTGAGAAAGGATTTGAAATCGACAAAATTAGCCTCATGCTTACTGCCCATCAAGGTGGTGCCATACAAGTCCGGTTTCCCGTCATAATCCGTATCGCGTGTAAAGAACTTCGCAATAGCCAAATATTCCTCCAGCGTTTGTGGGATGGTCAATTCCCGGTTATATACCTTTTGAAACTCATCTTTATATTGGGGATCGTCAAACAAGTCTTTCCGATAGCTGACCGTTAGGACATTGGATTGAATCGGAAGGCTCCATACATCGAACCCGGCTGAGGTAATGGCTTCCAAGCTGATGGTATTTAGCGGCGGAGGCTCCTGCTGAGGAGAATCCTTCTTATAAACGGACGTATCCAAAAACACCTTGGCAATAAAATCATCCAATTGAATGGTATACGGCGATTTCGTATTTTGAATATAGGCGCCCATCGGCTCCAGGTGCTTTATAATTTTGGGCATCCATGGCGTATCCACGGCCATCAGATCATAATAGCCGCTCCTCTGCGCGAGCTCCGAAAACACTTTTTCCTGCAAATTGTTATAGGGCAACGTGCTGACTTCAATGTGAATGCCAGTTTTCAGTTCATATTTCTCCGCTGCAGCGATAACGGCCTCTGAACCCGCTTCATTGGTTGCATAGAGGACACGAATCGTTGGGCGCGGAGCTTGAGTGAGTCCTTGGTCCGGAGCTGTCGTATTTAGCCTTGAACCCAAACAGCCTGTCGTTATCATCATGAAAATAAGCGTTAAGAGGACACCCCATTTAGCCTTCATATTTAACGCTCCTTTTAATCCGACGTAATCCCGTTGTTTCTGCGAATTTCAGACGGGGAATAGCCAAATTCCTTTTTAAATAAACTTCGAAAATACGGATAATCCGCATATCCGATCTCTTCCGAGATTTCATTGATTTTTTTATTCGTGCTAAGCAGCAAGGTTTTGGCAAGCTGCATCCGCTTGCGAGTTAAATATCTTACGAAATTCATCCCCATTTGCTGCTTGAATATTCGGCTTAACGTGACCGGATGGACATTCACGGCCTCTGCAACAGAATCCAGACTGAGATTCGGATCATGGGAGGCTTCAATCAGCTGTAATGCTTGTTTAAACCAATGATTGGATCCGGTATCGTGGTCCTGTTGCTCCAGACTCTTTAAAGCTTTGACTCCGCCGAGCACGAGTTTTCGGATGGTTTCCTTGAGCTCGCTCCAGGTTCTATGTTTGGATACCCACTCCGACCAATAATACAGTGTGTCTTCCTCCAGAACGATGACCTCATGTTTACTTAGCCCTTCATCAAGCAGTGCCATGAGAAGAGCACATTCTCTCTGCAAATCCCCGTAACCCATATTCTCCAAGCACTTAAACCAGGCGTCCAGAGAGCTTTCCAGTTCTGAGAAATCACCCGCTCTGGCGTGATTGACCATCTTCCGCTGCAGTTTAGCGGCCTGCTTCACCCCATGCTTCTGATCATTAGGTTTTGTGATGTATTCGGAAACAGGGACTTGAAAGAATTGAGCTTGCTGTCTCCTTTGATTTTCGAGCAGGAATACGCGCATGAACGATTCCCTTTCCCGAAAGCTGCCTCTGCCTTGATCCGAATCGGCTTTCATAATCATTCCTTGCGTCTCGGAATCCACCCCGAATGTAAGGAGAATATCCTGTGGGGCGGCTTCAAGCTTCAGGAAGTCTAAATGATCACTGAAAATGATCGTCTTCCACTGACGCTCATCAAACCAGAGACTCACATTAAATAACTGTATATTTTTGAGAATTTTAAGGGCATTCGGTGTTTTGGAAAGAAGCACGTCAAGCTCTTTTTCAAAGGCCGACTTGAGATGATGCTGAACCTTCTCCACGATCTCCCGCAGCTGTACGCGGTCGGCAGGCTTTAAGAGATAATCCATGGCCCCATGATGCAGCGCTTTTCTCGCATATTCAAAATCATCATACCCTGATATAATCACTACATACATCGTAGGATACATTAGTTTCAGCTGACGAAGAATCTCGATTCCGTCAATTTCAGGCATTCGGATATCCAAGAACACGAGGTTTGGCTGAACCAGAGCAATCTGCTCCAGCGCTTGACGTCCAAACTCTACGTCAAAGATTTGCTCATGAGGGAAAAGTAAAGTCAACTTCTGAATGATACTGATCCGTACTTCCCTCTCATCGTCAACCACACAGATTTTCATAAATATTTTCAACTCCTTCAAGCAACCCTAAGCTTGCATGGATGGAATAAATCCGAGGGGGAACATCAAGTTGTCGTTCTTTCAATCCCTGAAGCGTATACTAAACCATTTATCATTAAAGCTCAAATTATTCATACTGCTCTTACTTATATCCATTATTCCCGTTTCTCTGGTCAATTTCAGCTCTGAGTTCTTTATGCTGCGTTCCAGCACGAACTATTCCGCGTCGATTTCCACTCAATATGCGCAGTTTGTCTCGCGGGAAATGTCCAGTTATTTACAAAGTTTAGATCAATCGTTCGACAATCTGTTTACAAACACCCAATTCCAGAAATACTTAAATACCCCTGCCGACCGTTTGGCTGAGCAAGCCAGGTATATCATCCAGTTCCGTCCTATTATTAAAAATTCGCTTCAATTTCATCCGGAAGTGCTGGGCGTACTTTATTTAGACCGAATGGGCAAAGTCTATTTCGATTCGTATCAGAAGCGTCTGGATCCGGCGTTTTCTTTTAATGCCGACCCCTTCTATAAGTCTGTATTCACTATGAATACCCCACAGCTTGTCCCCCCGCGGCCTCTGAATTATATTTTGCATGCCAAGGACCGCGCTTTCTCCTATATTAGACCTATCATTAACGTCAATACGGGTGAGACGATGTCTTGGATTATTATCGAAATTCGCGAAGCCAAATTAAAAAATATGCTCAGCACCAATAAAAATGAATCCGATGGGCAGCTCACTTTATACCATGAGGCTTCCGGAGTTACAGTTTCCAATGAGCCGTTGGATCATGAGCTTCTGCTGGATTTACGTAATACGCTTCATAGCGGTACTCCGGAGCGAAAACAATTTCTGTTCACATCTGGAGGAACGGAATATGAGGCCAGCTATGTGGATCTTCTAAACAGTGAGTGGAAATTGCTTTGGACCGCACCCCTCAGCCGAATTAAAGAAGGGGTACGACAAACCTACTATTTGACCCTTTTCATTGCCGCAATCAGCTTAGGGATCGCACTAATCATCGCTTTCCCTGTTATGAAGAGAATACTTCGGCCGCTTTACAGCTTACAACAGGGCATGCATAACCTGGGCCGAGGCAGGTATGTCCCGATTCCGATCACCAATCGCGGAGATGAGGTCGGCTATTTAATTCATAGCTACAATCAAATGCTCATCAAATTGCAGGACATGGAGCGTGAGGTATACCAGGCCAAAATAAAGGAAAAGGAACGGGAGCTGCTGCAGCTGCAAGCTCAAATCAATCCCCATTTTCTGTTTAACACGTTAGAGACGATTGAATCTTATGCCGTACGTAACAACGGTGAAGCTGTCGGGGAGATGGTGCAATCCGTGTCTCGGATGATGAGGTATACCGTGCAGAACGATAACGGATGGGCCTCATTAAAAGAAGAAATCGAATACATCCGAAATTTTATGACCATCCATTACTACCGCAACGGTAAAAATGTGAATGCGCTGTTCGAGATCGATCCTGACGCCCTCGGAATCCCGGTTATGAAGCTGAGTATCCAGCCCTATATTGAAAATGCGATCAAATACGGCTGGAGTCCCTATATGAGCAACGAACAATTTATTCTGAAAGTAAAAGTTGAAGTATTGCACGAGGAATATGTTCAAGTGAAGGTTCATGATACGGGGACGGGCATATCCGGCGACGTGCTGCAGAAGCTTCAGCAGCTTATTCATAGCAAGGGCGAAACGACAGATCCGTTTTTCCGAAAGCATACAGGGATTTATAACGCTTACCGCCGCTTTATCATTGTTTATGGAGACCGTGCGTATTTTCATATCGATAGTTCTCCGGAACACGGAACGGTTATTGAATTCCGCATGCCATTACAAATTCAGAAACCTCAACACTAATACGGGCTGCAGCACAAAATGGTTGCTCTAAAAGCCCTTCAAGCGAAAAAAGGATGGGGGTTTTATGTTTTATCCCTCTCCTTTTTTTACTTTACTTTTCAATCGAATCACGTCTCTGCTCTTTCCACGGATCGCCTTGCTGGTTAATAAGCAACAATCATGCTGGTTATACTTAAATAAAACACTTGACTCACCATAATAAATAAAATAATATCTATATATCGTTATTTCTCGATATCTAAATATCTATCTTCTTATGTTAGGAAGTGGGTGTACTATTTGAATAAAAGTATGGATGATAAAAAAGCGGTAGAAATTTTTAAAGCACTTTCTAATCAGACCAGAGTTAGTATGCTTCAAATGCTAAAAGATCCGAAAACTTTTTTGTCGACACAAGCCCATGTTATTAAAGAAGAAGGATTTGAGGGCGGGGTTTGTGTAAGTGATATTGTTAAAAAAACAGGAATATCACAATCCACCACCTCCCAATATCTTTCAATTTTACAGCAAAGCGGTTTGGTGGAAATGAGAAGAATCGGACAATGGACTTATTACCGCCGAAATGAAGAAACGATCAGACAGTTTGAACAATACATCAGTTTACATTTGTAACTCTTTGTTTTGATAGGAAGTTGCGTCACCCTTATGCTCGAGAAGTATGTAAAGCTTTTTTGGGCAGATGTTATTTATCGATTTATTGTAAAATCTCGATTTGATATGGAAAGGACATATAATTTATGCCTAACTTAGCGAAAGTACCACTTTCCGTACTTGATCCCTCTCCCATTATTGCAGGCGGTTCTGCCGAACAGTCCCTGATCCATACACTTGATTTAGCAAAAAAAGCTGAGGAATGGGGGTATAAACGGTTTTGGTTGGCGGAGCATCACAACTGGGTCGGAATGGCCAGCTCCGCTTCCCCAATTGTGATTGGAAGAGTAGCCTCCGTCACGGAGAAAATACGCGTCGGTTCAGGCGCCATGCTGCTTTCCCATTACTCTCCTCTATCCGTAGCTGAGCAATTCGGTACACTAGAAACATTTTTCCCAGGCCGTATTGACCTAGGATTAGGCCGCGCACCTGGGACCGACTGGTATACCGCTAATGTATTGCGTCAGCGAACAGCCGGCGAACCTGAATTTGCAGAGCGGCTTCAAGAGCTTATCGCTTATTTGTATGGACCCGGAACTGCGACAGAAAATGGAGCACATACCTTCCACGCGATTCCCGGTGAAAAGACGGAAGTGCCGATCTGGCTGCTGGGATCCGCATTCTACAGCGCGGAATTGGCCGGAAAGCTTGGCCTTCCATTTTCCTTTGCCGGACATTTTTCTCCAGGCAATATGATGGAGGCGCTGGCCGTTTACAGAGACAATTTCCGTCCGTCGAATGTGCTTGATAAACCCTATGTCCTATTATCCGTACAGGTCGTTGCAGCAGATTCGGAGAAGGAAGCGCAAAGGCTGGCTACCTCCATGTATCAAAAGTTTTTATTGTTAACCCGCGGACAAACGGCTCCATTACAGCCCCCTGTTGATAATATGGACTCACTTTGGAGTGAGGATGAACGCAGTTCAGTAGAAAACCAGCTGTTTACCTCCCTCATCGGCGATCCATCCGGTGTTAAGCAGCAGTTACTTGAGCTGATTGAAAAAACGGCAGCCGACGAAATTATGGCACACACCGAAATTTTTGATCATGAGGCCCGTTTACGTTCTTATCAAATTTTAGCCGATATTGGGAACAATAAAACCATATAAATTATTATAGAAAGAAGATGACAGCATGTCCGATCAAACAAACAAAAAACTTAGTGCCATCCCATTTTCCGTGCTCGATCTCTCTCCGATAGTCGTCGGCGGCAGTCCCTCCGATTCTTTCCGAAATACGCTGGATCTTGCCCGCCACGCTGAAAAGTGGGGATACAACCGGTACTGGCTCGCCGAGCACCACAATATGCCTTTCATTGCCAGCTCTGCCACCTCGGTCGTCATTGCTCATGTGGCGGCAGGCACTTCAAAAATCCGGGTGGGCTCAGGCGGCATTATGCTGCCTAATCACTCGCCCCTCGTCATAGCGGAACAGTTCGGAACACTTGAATCTCTGTTTCCCGGCCGCATCGATCTTGGCCTCGGCCGCGCACCAGGCTCCGACCAGCGTACTGCACGCGCTCTTAGACGCGACAGCGGCAATAACGGCGAGGATTTCCCCCAGCAGCTGGATGAACTTCGCGCGTATTTTGACCCGTCCTTAGCAGCGGGAAAATCTCAGGTGCGGGCCATTCCCGGCGAAGGGCTTAACATCCCCATCTGGCTGCTTGGCTCTAGCGGATTCAGCGCCCAGCTGGCCGGAAAGCTCGGTCTGCCATTTGCCTTTGCCAGCCACTTCTCGCCTAACAACACCCTGCCGGCTCTTCAGTTATACCGTGAGTCCTTCCGACCTTCAAAAGTGCTGGACAAGCCGTATGCAATGGTCGGTGTCAATGTCATAGCCGCAGATACGGATGAAGAAGCGCGCATTCTGGCCACTACATTACAGCAGCAATTCCTGAACCTGATTCGGGGTAATGAAGTTCCCCTGCAGCCGCCGGTCGATAACCTGGATGATCTCATGAGCGACTATGAAAAAGCGGGCTTGCAGCAGCAGCTGGGCTCCTCCATCGTCGGCAGCGCGGAGACCGTTAAAGAAAAGCTGCAGAATTTTGCAAACGATACCCAGGCCGATGAAATCATGGCCATTGCCCAAGTTTTTGACCACCAGGCACGTCTTCGATCCTTCGAAATTGTGGCTGAAATCACCAACCGTAAAGAAATCAATGCGTAACAAACAATTTCATTCGCATTGTTCAGAGACAGGAAAGTAGCCGACATCGTCGGCTTCTTTTTTATTCATCCCCACCGAATCTCATGCACTCTTTTCATGGCACCAAGGATGGAGAAGCTATTGATCATTATGTTATTTTCGGTCATTTGGATCACGCTGCAATTCATATCGGTTGACGGGACGACCTAAGCCGCCGTAATGCACCTTAATACGCACAATCCCGCGTTTCTCAAGAAATTCCAAATATCGTCTGGCGGTTACCCGGGAAATGCCTACTCCTGCTGCCGTTTCCTCTGCAGAGAGACCGCCGCCCTGAAGCTCCATGACGCTGAGCACCTGCTTAAGTGTCGCCGCATTAAGCCCTTTAGGCAGATCGTCCGAGGGAACTTGCAAGGTATCAACCGGTGCTTCCTTCATTCCCGCTTCATTCCCGGTTTCACCGCTAATCAGTATGCCATCCAGCTGGTCCTGTGTTACCGATTCACCCGGCTTAAGCGCCGCGTGCTGTGCACGGTATCGCTCCAGCGTTTGCCGAACCCGATCGATCTTGAAAGGTTTAATGATGTAATCAAACGCTCCGCTGCGCATCATCGTACGCACAGTCTCCGTATCCTTCGCCGCCGTCACGACGATTGCATCGACTGGAAGCGTTTTTGAACGGATGCGCTGCAACGTAGCAATCCCGTCAAGCGTGGGCATGAATATGTCAATAAAGACCAGATCCGGCTTCAACTGCTCGATCAGCTGAAGTCCTTCCAGACCGTTGGCTGCCATACCTACAACTTGAAAACCATCCACCTGCTCCACAAAATGGCGGTTTACTTCCTGAACCATAGGATCATCCTCAATCAGCAGCACACGAAAAAGCGGTTTCTCTATGTTACTCATCATTATCACCTTTCCCACCTTTCATCGGAAATACGATTTCCATCGATGTGCCCAAACCGATCGAGGAGTCACACATTAACTTGCCGTTTCCTTTCGTTACAATATCGTTCAACAAATAGAGGCCCATACCGCGATTCTCTCCGTCTTTGGTGGAATAACCGCGCTCCAGCATGCGATCAATCGTCTCTTTCGACATGCCGCAACCGTTGTCCTCGACAGCAATGGATAGCAGTTCATCATTTTGCTCGATGCTGATATATACCTCTTTATGTTCAGCTTCCATAGCAACAAGCGCATCGAAAGCATTTTCGATCAGGTTGCCTAACAGCAGTACGAAGTCATGACGGTCAAGAAGTTCTGGAAAGCGTTTGAGCCTGCTGTTCGGATCCAACCGCAGCTCAATGCCAAGCTCCTTACCGCGGCTGATTTTACCTAGAAGCAGTCCAGCCACTCCGTCATCGTCAAAGTTCTGCTGCAGAAACCGCGTGATTTCCTCCTGCTGCTCGGCGATTTCGAATAGGTAGTTTAGCGCCTCCTCCTGTTTGCCAAGCTGAATCAGTCCCGCCGCCGTGTGTATTTTGTTCATGTGCTCATGATTTTGCGCGCGTAGAGCGTGAACAAACTCACGTACGCCGGTCAGTTCTTCGGCCATCCTCGTCACTTCCGTCCGGTCCTGAAATATCCCGATGGCTCCTACCATATCACCTGTCTCGCGGATCGGGATCAGGTTACTCCATAGGATTGTCCCTCCGAACTTCAGTTCTCTGCCCAGTGCGGGCTGTCCTGAATCAAGCACCTCCATCAGCCGGGTTTCCGGAATGACATCGCCGATGGGCACCCCCGTCACATCGCGTCCAACTCCGAAAATTTGTTTGGCGCGTTCATTGAAAATCGTGATGGCTCCACTTCGGTCGATAGCAATGACCCCCTCGTGCATCGCTTGGAACGCCGCCGTACGTTCCCGAAACATTCTGGCGATTTCCTGCGGCTCGAGATTGAACATCTGCCGCTTGATATGGCGTGCCAGTAATACAGAACCGAAAATACCGAACAGCAGCGATAACAGCGAGGTAACGGCGACCGAACGTTTCTCCTCACGGATTAGCTGATCCACGCCTGGCAGTAAGCCGCCCGCCACGACCACTCCGACCTGCTCATGCGCGGCGTTCATGACCGGTACAAAAGCTCGGAGGCCGACACCAGATTCGCTTCTCACCTTAGAAACATACGTGTGCTCGGCGAACGCTGGATCATCCTCTTCTGCGGCAAACGTTCCTCCGATGCGATCCGATAACGGATGGGACAACCGCTTACGGTTCATGTCGAGTACGCTAATATAGGCAACATTATTTAATATCCGGATCTTGTCCGCTACCGGAGCAATATGATCTACGGCATCGGAATTGTCGATGCTTGCGATGACATCCGGCAGGTTAGCGACCGTTTGAGCCGTTATCGTCAGCCGGTTTCTCAGTTCATCCTCCTTGAGCCGGGTGAGGCTGCCGATCAAGACGATACCGCCGATCAGAAGGGAAAAAAGGACCAATCCGAACGAGAGAAGCATAATTTTCCAGTAGATGCGAAGCCGATTCACGTTTCCCCGTCCTTTCGTGCGGTTTATTTTTCTATTTCATTGTGAAATAATAGGGCTGAAATAGCAATAACCTGGAGGTGAGTTCACATAAAAACCGCTGCGGGAATCGGCATCTTTCTTGTGTTTGGATTGCTTGCCGCATATTTGATCGGTTTTCAACCTGATATCAGAGGTGAATTTCCATACGATGAGGAGTACACCGGCCTAAAAGATCGAATTGTAATCAAATTTAGCCATGTCGTCGCCGAGAATACGCCCAAAGGACTCGCCGCGGCGCATTTTGCCCAGCTCGTCAAAGAGAAATCGCAAGACCGGGTCGAAGTCCAGGTGTTCCCGAACGGAATGCTGTATACGGAAGATACTGAAATTGCTGCCCTTCAACACGACGATGTTCAAATGATCGCTCCCTCGTTCTCTAATATGAACCGGATTGATCCCATATGGCTTGTGATGGATCTCCCATTCCTTTTTCGGAATCAACAGGAAGTGGATCTAGCCCTTCAAGGCGCATTAGGCGAACGACTGCTAGCTACACTGGAGCCTCAAGGCATGAAGGGGGCCGCCTTCTGGCATAACGGCTTCCGGCAAGTCACTAATAACGTCCGTCCGATGCGAATGCCTGAAGACTTTCGAGGCTTGACATTCCGAATTCAGCCAAGCCCGGTGTTAAAGCGGCAGTTTGAAGCGCTGAATGCTTCGACGATGAGTACCCCTTTTAATGAGATCTATCGCAGTCTGAAGACCGGCAGGGTCGATGGACAGGAGAACACCATTTCCAATATTCTCAGCAAACGACTGTACCAGGTTCAGCGTTATATGACCATAAGCAACCACAGTTATCTTGGATATATCGTCACATTCAATAAACAGTTCTGGGAGGGACTGCCTCCTGAAGTACAGCAGCTTCTTGAAGAAGCGTTAGCGGAAACGTCGGATTGGAACAACCGGGAAGCCTTATTACACGAAAAACGGCTGCAAACACTGTCTCAAAATCAATTGCTAGAGATTAGGACACTTACCGATGCGGAAAAAGCGCTCTGGAGGGAACGCTTTGAGCCCCTATACGAAGAGTTTACCGCAATCATCGGGAAAGACTTAATGAAAGAATTCCCATTGACCAAAAAGTACTAAACATACAATATGACCGTATTATTGTTTTGATCCGCATTCTCTAATACACTTGGGACTAGAAAAAACGTTTTCAAAAAAAGAAAGTGAGGCTTGTCCCATGAAATTCCGGATCAATCCAAGAAACTTAACTGTACAAGTCGTTATTGCCATCATACTGGGCATCCTCCTTGGACATTTCTTCCCCGAAACGGGTGAAAAACTAAAGGTCCTCGGTGATGTCTTTATCAAGTTGATCAAAATGGTTATTGCTCCTATTGTATTCTTTACCGTCGTGCACGGGATCGCAAACATGGGTGATATGAAAAAAGTCGGTCGTATCGGCGGGAAAGCGCTTTTATATTTCGAGATCGTAACCACGATCGCGCTGGCAATCGGTCTTGTGATCGTTAACCTGGTCAAACCGGGTGCCGGTATCGATGCTACCAAGGCGACCGGCGATATTTCCACGTTTACGGAGAAAGCGGCGGAACAATCCAATCACGGCTTTGTCGACTTTCTTGTCGCCATCGTACCTGATAATGTCGTCGCCGCGATGGCCGGTGGTGATCTGCTGCCGATTCTGTTCTTTGCGATCTTCTTCGGTTTATCTTTGACGGCTATGGGAGAGAAAGCCAAGCCGGTCATTGATTTGTTCGACAAACTTTCACATGCCTTTTTCGGTGTCGTGAACATGATCATGAAAGTATCCCCCATTGCCGCCTTCGGCGCCATGTCGTATACGATCGGCAAATTCGGGATTGAATCGCTTACCTCTCTTGGAAAGCTGATGGGTTCTGTTTATCTTACGATGGCCTTTTTCATTATTGTCGTTCTCGGATCAATTACGAAATATTACGGCTTCAGCATATTCAAATTTATCGCTTACATTAAAGAAGAAATCATGCTGGTGCTCGGCACTTCTTCATCCGAATCCGCATTGCCACGCATGATGGATAAGCTTGAGAAATACGGCTGTTCCAAATCGGTTGTCGGATTGGTCGTTCCTACCGGCTACTCGTTCAATCTGGACGGCACCGCCATTTACCTGTCCATGGCAGCTATGTTTGTTGCCCAGGCATCCGGGGTTGAAATGACCATCTTGCAGCAGCTTACGCTGCTTGGCATACTGATGGTGACCTCCAAAGGTGCTGCAGGCGTCACCGGTTCGGGATTCATCACGCTTGCTGCCACATTGGCCGCCTTTCCTTCCATCCCTCTGGCGGGTATGGCCCTGCTGCTCGGCGTCGACAGATTCATGTCGGAAGCGCGTGCCATTACGAATTTGATCGGCAACGGTGTAGCCACTGTCATCGTCGCTAAATCGGAGAATGAATTTCACCCGGGCGGGCAGCCCGAAACCGTTACTGAACAAGCGGTGGAAGGAACACCTTCTATTCAGACTAATGTACCCAAATCGGTCTAAATTTTATCCAAGCTAATTGTTTTTACGTAAAAGGAGCTGATCCATTGGGATTAGCTCCTTTTACGTAAAATGATGACGATGCCGAGGCCGTAATAGGGTATAACAAAAAGACAGAAAAAGTGCATCCGTTAAACAAGTTAATGGATGCACTTTTTCTGTCTTTTTTTGACTTCACTTGATAACTTTTAATTATCCGTTCAGCAAGAGATCTTTAAGCAACTTAATTTGCTTTCTTTCTCCAGCAATAACAAGTGTCATTTCCGCTGACAGTTGGTCATCCGGCCCTGGATTGATTTTCTGTTTATGTTTCTCCACAATGGCAAGGATCGTGGCTCCAGTTCTTTGACGAACTTGCAATTCGGCGATGGTTTTATTAATCGATTTAAAGTACGACTCCACTTTACACCATTCAATAACCAATTCATCGAGGGCCACTTCATTCGTTTCCAACGCTTTGGGTTTATAGCTCATTCCACCAATGATAGCAGCGATCTGTCTGGCTTCTTCATCATCCAAGGTAACCTGAGAGATACTCTCTTCCGGATCGTCATCTTCAAAATGATATAACTCCCTCCTGCCGTCGTCATGAATGACAATAACTATTTTATCTCCTGATCTTGTTTCCACCTGAAACTTTTTTCCGATACCCGGCAGATCGGATTCTCGAATCGTACTCATTTATCAACATCCTCCGTTCAAATTATCCCACATTTTTAAGTTTTTCCTGTGATTTGTTCCACTTGAATATTTTATTTAAGCCATTATAAATATGCTTCGACTCTTTCGCCAACAGAGGTCCAACAATGGCCAAGACTAAGACATAAAGAGCGGAAAACGGCTTAAGCAGCGGCATTAGCCCTGCGGCTATACCTAAGTTAGCTACAATAATCGTAAATTCTCCACGCGCCATAATGGTAAGCCCGATATTCGTAGATGCCTTATGGGACAGCCCTGCCTTTCGGCCAGCCATCATTCCGGCTATCATATTTGCCAAGATGGTAAGCAATACCGCTCCGATAGCGATCCAGGCAGCATCTCCAAGGGTTAGAGGATCAATACCTAAACCAAAACTAAAGAAGAACACGGCACCGAAGAAATCCCGGAATGGAACAACAAGATGTTCAATCCTCTTACTATGCTCAGTTTCAGATAAAGCAAGGCCGAATAATAATGCGCCAATAGCTTCCGCTACATGTAAGGTTTCTGAGAATCCGGCAATGAAAAACAACGCAGAAAACACGACAATAATAAATATCTCATTTGAGGAGATATTTAACAACTTGTTTAGTATAGGAGTTCCTTTTCTGGCAATAACGAAGAACAAAAGCATATACCCCATAGACATCCCTACGGAAAGAAGGATTCCTCCGATGGATGTAGCGCCTCCAAGAAGCAGACCTGACATGACCGATAGGAATACGGCAAGAAAAAGGTCGTCGAACAAAATCATGCCCAAAATTAACTCTGTTTCAGAGTTCCCGGTACGTCTGAGATCAACCAGAACTTTAGCCACGATCGCAGTGGAGGATACAGACAGCATACCAGCGATGATTAAAGTTTCATACAACGGGAAATTGACCAGAAACCCATAGCCTAATCCAATTGAAAAATTCAATAGAACGTATACTGTTCCTCCAAATACAATGTTGCGACCGGATTTGACCAATTTTGAAACAGAGAATTCCAGTCCTATATAAAATAGAAGAAAGAGAACCCCGATTCGTCCAAGAAATGAAATAACTCCTTGACTCTCTACAAATGTGAAGTCAAATATACCGATTGTTGGTGCATGCGGACCGACTAACATTCCGAGTATAATTAAAAAAGGAATGATGGAGAACTTTAGTTTTCCAGCAATTACAGAAACAATCGCAACTAATATCAATGCGGTTCCAACCTCAAATATCATATGATCCATACAATATGTATCCCCCCCTATTTTTCTAGAGACTACCCCTTGTAGTATACATGAACATACATAAGCAAACAACCTAATGTGCTTTATATAGCGGTTTTTTGGGGCATCACTTGTAATTTTGGCATTTTGAACTACTTCCTCATATCGAGACTGCCCGTTAAAAAATGCTTTATTTAATAATAGAAAACGTGCCCTTTGGAGAAATATAGATATCTCCAAAGGACACGGATATTTGTTAACACTCCATAATTAACTCCTTTTATTATAACCCTAATTATTTACCGAATGGCTTAGCTAAAAATTCCGTAAACACTTCAGGTTCCTGCCAGGTCAAACTTTCAAGGGCCAGAGGATCAAGTAGAATCGAAAGATTTAACTTTGGCGAAGTAATTTCTAACCTCTCCCCATATCTTGTATATATCTTTTTAATAATCACTTGGGTAAACTCATTACCGATGATAATTTGTGGGTCGGCTGGCATTTTCCTCACCCTTGCTATATTTTATATTTGAATTTTTGTTGATAAAGCAGCATTCCAATCCTTATACTCATAGTCAACAATCTCATTGATAAACGGCCCGTTTTAAATGATCGTCAATCCTCCATCGGCGACAATAACTGATCCTGTGATGAACGAAGATTCGTCAGATGCCAAAAAGAGAGCAATATTCGCAATTTCTTCCGGCTGTGCTCCTCGACCAAGGGGGGTTGCATCGGAAGCCACTTTGTCTAACTCAGGTAAAATTTCTTCCATTTCCTTTGTCATCGGCGTAATCACATACCCTGGAGCAATGACATTGACACGGATTCCTTTTTTCGCATACGATGCAGCGACTTGACGGGTAAACGAAATAATGGCCCCCTTTGAAGCCGAATAGGAAGGACCGCCCGGGCTGTTGATTAAGGCAGCAGTAGATGCTTTATTGATAATAGTTCCACCGCCAGCTCGTATAAGTTCAGGAATACTATGCTTCACCACAAGGAACATACCTTTAGTGTTTACGTTTTGGATCTTATCCCATTCTTCCGCACTTATTTCTTCTACAGGAATCATAAAGTTCTTATGAGCAATCCCTGCATTGTTATAAACCGTAGTTAACTTCCCAAAAGTATCAATCGTCTTCTGAATTGCTTCCTTCACTTGATCTTCATTGATAACGTCGCATTGAATAGCGATGGCTTCTCCACCAGCGTCGTTTACCAGGCTAGCGGTTTCTTCGATTTTTCTTGCATCCAAATCGATTACTGCCACTTTCGCTCCTTCACGGGCAAAAACAACTGCCGCTGCTCGCCCCATACCTCCCGCTGCCCCAGTAATAAACGCGACTTTATTTTCTAAGCGCTTTGTCAACTTCGGATTCCTCCCAGTAGGTTATTTAATTCTTGAAACACTGCTGAACAATGGCAGCGAATTTATAGTGCTCATATGCTTTTCTTAGAAAAAAACTGCTAGATTGTCCATCCCCAGTGTCGTCTGATCGATCAGTATTTCTCTTGTTTTTAATTTAAACTCTTGCCCTGTACGCGTCAGGATATCGTTACGGACACAGGTAACAAGATTATAATCAGGTTCGTTGCCTCGACTACGGGTTAGAAGAAGGTAACTCTTTACCTTAAATTCATGTTCAGCCGTTTGCTCGACACGAACATTACTGATAAACCTTCTTGTGCGAGAAGGCGGATCTTCTGCCCAAGCAAATTCCGTCTCAACCCGCTCAATACGTTTTTTCATGGAAGCATAGTTCTCCTCAAAGTGATACATATCTCCAATAAAGCCTTCTCCGCGTATTCGCTCGCGATTCGTCCTTACAGGCATCACGTAATGCATCTCTTGATCTAACATGTCTAACCATTTCCTAAATTCCCCACTGTCCAGTACTTCTGCTTCACTTTGCAAAAATTCAAGGATTTCAAAATAAATAGGATTTCCAATTCTAATGTTAGTCGAAAGCATGTACTCTCCTCCTCTGCATTTTTTTGGAATTTAGTATCTCATTGCTCATTCACTGTTCTCTGTCAATAATTTCTGCCATTGGCGCCAAATGTTCAATTGGTTTGCCTCGCTATAATCCCCCTGATATACCGTTCCAGGACCCGGCCAATCACCTTGTTCGGGTTTTCGATCAATCCCCATACGATAAATAAATTTTAATTTCGATGATGCTATATATCCCTTCGTAGCCCGAGTAATATTTTTCCACATTTCTGTGTCATCTTGTTCCAGCATGCCACTCGAACCAAATGTTCGGACATACGTCTCTCTTGCAAGCTCTTTCCACCAATCGGGCGCTTCTTTTTCGACAAGGACCCATGAAAAGACTTCCATTTCATGTGGTCCTTTCGGAACCCACTGTCTTAATGTCAAATATGAACCCGGGTTTTTTCCATCTTCTGTTGCCCAAGAGAAGTATCCAAACGACATGTTCGGATAAATGTTCCCATGGATATAAGCAAGTCGTCTAAACGCTTTTTGATGTTCAGGTGTTAATTTCTGTTCAATCTGTTCGACGATATCTTGGGGAACACCGTAAAAAGGCGGAATTTCATATTCGGGGGGACCACCGATCAGTCCAAGACCATTTCCATTCTCACAAGAAACATGAACCCCGTAAAACGCAAACTTCGGATCGCCACTCGGAACAAGTTTTAATTGGACCGCCGATTGGTGGGTCATAAATGTATGGTAAGCATCCCCAACAAAGTTGTCGGCTCCTAGTTTCCAGTTAGATTTCACGGTCCAACGCTGCGGCACTCCGATTACTTCCATTCCCCCATTGGTATGACTTAGCATCATATCCAGGTACCACTTCAAGCTTCCGAGCTGCTCTTCTAACGGAGGAGCTGAATCATTAAAGGTACCAAAAATAATCCCTGCATATGTGGCAGCTCTCGCCTTTACCAGACTGTATTGGCTTTTATCAAAGGCATCGCCGAAAGCCTCTTTATGTGCCGGAACTCCGATGAGGTCTCCATTCTGTTTAAACGTAAACCCATGGTAAGGACATCGAAAATGAGAAGAATTCCCCATTTCCGAGCGGCATACAGGAGATCCTCTATGAGTACATGCGTTTAGTACGACGTTGATAACATTGCTCTCTGAACGTGAAACAATTACCTCTTCATTTCCAATATACCTTAAAACATAATCGCCTTTATTTGGTATCTCAGATTCATGAGCAACTGGAATCCAGACTTTAGAAAAAATCTTTTCAATTTCCATCTGATGAATTTCAGGATCACCGATGGCTCGTGCTGAAATATACCCTTCATCCAAATCCAACAAATCTCTTACCTTTGTCCCGTCCGATAAACAAACATCTTCGCCCACATTCTTTTGAATCGCCACTTGATCATCTCTCCCTTCTCTTCGTCAACGCATTCTACGTTCTGTGTAGCCACAAAAGAAAGAAAGTAGAACAAAGGAACCAATAAACTCCTGATCTGACCGGCGAACTTTTAATCCCAAGGTTCACTGTTTCTCAAAATAGTGTATGCGCTTACAAAAAAAATATACATAATGAAATTACAAGCGTATTATTACAGAGCCTAAACCCAAAAAGTCCAAAAAGAAGATCCGTCGTCGGCAAAGAGAAAAAACAAACCGCCTAGCGATTTGGCATCGTTCAAAAGCTACATTTATGGGAACCACTCCGAGAATAAGCCTGGCAAGTCTGCTGCGATAGCACTCAGCTAATACAGTTCTTTCAACAGCTGTTTCATCATCGGCTCGTTTGGTAAGAACACCGAATCCGCCTTCTCCACAACTTAACATGCAGCCGGATAGGGGATGAGGAAGGAAAGTTCCTCATCCCCTCATGACTATTATTTTTTCGGCTCAATCCTGACCTTAACGGAAACTGGTTTCTTCAGATCAGGCAGCTTGACGGTCAATGCTTCGGCGTCGTAATCCATGTAAGACTCTCCGTCAATCCAGACAGCTGATATGGCAATACTTCCCGGAGGCAGATAATCCGGTTGAACCCTCAGCACTTGATCCCGGAATGCACCCGGTTTGGGTTTAAAGTAGAAATCCATCGGCTGTTTAGTGATCAGCAGATTGGTATAGACCGACGCCAGATAGGCTAACTCGAAGGAATGATAACCACTCATCGAATGAGACCCTTTTTGCCGTTCATTCCCGAGCAAATACGGCAAACCGTTCGCCAGGACGTTGAAGTATACGCCTCCCGCATCGTGATCGAGGAACCAGGCATTATAGAAGGAGGAAGATTCACGGGCCAGCTTTAAATATTCGCTATTGCCCAAAGACCCCGCCATGATTAAATAAGCCAAAATCGCCTGCTCCTGCTGCCACCACGCTTTCCGGTCGTGCCAAACGAAACGATGCTTCTCCTGCCCTTCTGAAAGGCTGCGCTCCATGACATCGTACCAGCCGCCACGCTGCAGATCCGCTCCTACCTTCGGCATGATTTGAGCGATTTGCTCTGCAAAAGTGACATAATCGCCGTTCGGATGAACATGATGGATCCGAAGCAGGTTCCAGGCAATTTTCAAGTTATGTCCTACTACTGCCCTGTTTTGCTGCCAGCTCCATTCCTGATCGTGGCTCCAATCCTCGTGAAAGCGCTCATTCACGAAAGGACTGTTCTCATAATCGGGAAAATGCTGCTGAATCATATCTGCGGTATAGGCGAGCATTTCTTTGAACTTGTCGTCGTTCAGTGCAAGGCAGAGGTTGATCAAATAAGCGGGAGCATGGTCGCCGACAGAGTTCCAGTTTTTACGGGCACGGTTTTTATCCAGCGACTCGCTGCGCGGATTGAAGGTAACCGGGTCAATGTGAGAGAAATAGCCGCCTTTTTCCTTATCGAGAAAAAATTTTTCAAACAAGTGGATGGTCTTCTCAATGTCATCTAATATACGGCTGTCTCCTGTGATACGAAACGTCTGTGTAGGACCGGCGAGCGCATAAATTTGCTCATACATCGGGATGGCATGATAATCGTCACCGAACTCAGAGGCCAAAATTTTCTTATCGTCATAGCCGTTCACATCAATCCCATGGTACCAATAAACAATATTCTCCCGCGTATCCACATTGCGCATATGATCCCGCAAATACTCGGTTCCCTTCTCTGCCGCCTCCAAAAACCGTTCATCCCCGGTCAGCATATAGGCCGAAGCAAAGCCGTACACCAGGCGCGAGATCGTATCCGTTTCCTGTCGGTTCGTGTTATTGATCTTCTTTCCTTCAAGCGTCAATGCCGTCCGGTAATTACGGTAATTGATTTCCCCGCCTTCAAATTGGGAGCGCAAATAAAAGTCCGCTAAATTTTGCAGCTGCTGAACCCACCAGTCACGCTCCTCAAAGCGGAATTCCGACCCTTGCTTTCCATTGAAGACCAGATGCTTCGCTTCCAGACGCGTGCTCCCGCTTTCCGGATAGAAGACGCCGTAGGCAAACAGGTAGCTGCCTGCTTGGATGAGCTCCTGCATCTGGCCGGTACGATCCAAATACGGCTCACCGAAATTACGCACCAATTCCCCGTACGTTGTTGAAGTCAGCTCAATTTCGTATTCCCTGCCGTCCGTGGTCTTAAGCTTAAATTTATTTGCACTCCAATCTGTCGAGGTAACATAGCCCGCAACCAGATCCGAAAAAGTAAAGTTCAAGTTATTCATTCGATTCCTCCATCTATTTGGACATGAAAACAGCAACACTTCTGCCTGCTGCCGGATAGACTGACCCGTTAAACTGTACTTCCTGGCCGTCGGAAACGATATCCTGGGGGGCCGCCAGCGACGTGTCCGCCACCCGATACCATGAACGATTGCTTATAGATGGAAGTTCAAAATCAAGATCTCGGTAATCCATATTAAGAATGACGTGAATATCGGTATCATGATTCAGTCCGCCCAAGGTAAAGGAAAGCACCCTAGACTCCGGATCGTTCCATCCTGGACTGAACAATTTACATCCGTGCCACATCATGTCCTGCAGCCCCCGGTCATTCAATTCACCGTTGAAAAATCTTCTCCGATGCAGTACGGGATGCCTTTTGCGGAAGGCGATCATTTCCTTAAAGAAACGGTAGATGTCCTGGTTCTTTTCCGTAAGACGCCAATCAAACCAGCTGATTTCGTTATCCTGGCAATAAGCATTATTATTTCCGTGCTGCGTTCTTCTGATTTCATCCCCTGCCAAGATCATCGGAACCCCCTGAGATAGCAAGAGGAATGATGCCATGTTTTTAACCTGTCGGTTGCGGAGACCTTCAATTTCCCGGTCGTTGGTCTCCCCTTCGTATCCGCAGTTCCAGCTCAGATTGTCATTAATACCGTCTTGGTTCCACTCGCCGTTGGCTTCATTATGCTTCCCGTTATAGGAAACCAAATCATTTAATGTAAAGCCGTCGTGGCAAGTAATAAAGTTGATGCTGTTAATCGGTAGATGCCCGCTCGATTGATAAATATCCGCACTCCCTGCGATTCGCGAGGCAGCTTCCCCAACGATGCCGGGGTCCCCTTTGGCGAACCGGCGGATGTCGTCGCGGAACCTGCCGTTCCATTCCGCCCAGCGGTACCCTGGGAAATGCCCGATTTGATATAGACCCGCCGCATCCCAAGCTTCTGCAATGATTTTCGTATCGGACAGCGTCTCCGAAAGCTCAATATGCCACACAACGGGAGGATGCACCATGGGCCGTCCGTCTTCTCCCCGAGTCATGATCGAGCCCTCATCAAAGCGGAAGCCGTCAACGTGCATTTCCTGCACCCAAAATTCCAGACACTCGACGATCATCTTCTCCACGATCGGGTGATTGCAGTTGACGGTATTGCCACAGCCGGAATAATCCATATAAAATTCCTTGTTCTCGCTTAGATAATAATAGGTGCTGTTGTCCAGTCCCTTAAAATTAAGCGTGGGCCCCATATGATTGCCCTCATTCGTATGGTTAAAGACAACATCCAGGATGACTTCTATTCCTGCCTTATGCAGCGCCTTCACCATATCGCGGAACTCGTTGATGTGCTCGGTGGCTTCCGAATCCACGCAGTAGGCCCGGTGCGGAGCAAAATAACTGACCGTGCTGTAACCCCAATAATTCATAAGAATTTCCCCATTTTCCGGAGACATTCGTAACACTTCTTTGTCGTCGAATTCGAACACGGGCATCAGTTCTACTGCCGTAATGCCCAGGTCTTTTAAATAAGGGATTTTCTCAATAATGCCCCGAAATGAACCCGGATGGTCTACCTCTGAAGTAGGGGATTTTGTAAACCCGCCTGGATGCATTTCATAAATGACCGTTTCGCTCATCGGGCGGTTGATGGGCTTATCGCCTTCCCAATCATAATCCGCAACATCGATGATCGCGCTGCGCATGGAGGTCGTCAGGTTATCCTCCGGCGTGCATGCATCGACCCGGTTCCACAGCACGTTGCTGTTGCCTTTGGCATAAGGGTCTATCAATACTTTGTTTTTATTGAAGCGCTGACCCTGCTTCGGATCAAAAGGACCGTCCACCCGATAAGCGTAATACATCCCGGGCTTTGCGCCTTTTATATAGAGATGCCAGAAATGAAAGGTTTTGTTTTCAATAGGATAGAAAGGAACCGTTAAGAACGGTTCGACGGACTGGGGGCCTTCGAATAAGAGAAGCTCTACGCTAGTGGCATGACTGGAAAACAAAGAAAAATTGACGCCGTTCTGATCCGGGGTAGCCCCTAGCGGGTGAGGTCTTCCTGCGTATACCGATAAGCTTCCAACATACGTATCAATTGTGAACGCCATCTAATGTTTCACCTCATTGTTGGACATAAACACGAGTTTGCGGCCTAAGTCCTCCCGATTATCAGCGGTTAAAATATCCGCCCGCCCCTGTCTAAGCGCTTCGCAGTGGGTCGGCCACCACTCTTTGTTTTCCCGTTCGATCTGCTCGAACGTAGGACGCATTGACCGGCGGAAGTACCGCATTCTTCAACCCGGCAAACTGTATACCGTCTTCGATCATTCTGGCCGGCAGCGGGTTGGATACCCGACCCCGCCTGGAGTAATCTGCGGTTAGGCCGAGGTAGTCATTGACTCTTTTCTTGATGACATTCCTCCGGAAGTGGATTACGGTTCACGGCTTTCTCTATTTCTTCTAAAAATACACGGACAAAGGTTTCAACTACTTCTGGATGCTTCCCGGTGATTAAATTACCGTCAATGACCAGCTCTTGGGTCTGATCTCCCTCGAAAACAACCTCTGCCCCTGCATTTTGTACATCCGATATGACATTATGCGCACAGGTCACTTTTCGGCCGGCAAGCAGCTGCGGATCTGCACAGAAGAGCCAGAGGCTGTGGCAAATGGTTCCGATTTTCACCTGTCCCCGGTTCAATGCTTCAACCGCCGCCCTCAGAAATTGAACCGCCGGCGCTTGATTGAGCTGACCTTGCTTCGGATTCGCCTCATATCTCAGCCGGTCCATAGCGTAACCACCGATCAGCACAATACCGCAGTAATCCTCCGTACGGATGTCGGATACCTCCACGTCCACCCTGACACAGCTTGTACCATCGTTGCCCACAAAGTCCAGATATTCTTTCCCCCACAAATGGCTGATATAATCGACTGAATAACCGTTCTTAGGAAAATATTCATTAAACGCCCGAAACTCGGTCTCATCATAATGGGACTCGACCAACACCCCGATCTTCCCCTTGGTCTTTCCTTGAGCAGGTATTCTCCCATAATGGATATCGTCCGCCATTTGCTTTACATCCCTTCTCTTCAATTTATTTCGTGTTGGAAATATTAACCAAACAGTATGTATTCTATTTAGCTGAGACGGTGATTATCACGCTTTTCTCCTAAAAAATAATTTAGAATTCATATGATTTTGTTTTCACGGTCAAGGCGTATATGATTTCGACGGTACGACCTAGATACTCACGAAGCAGGACTTCCATTTACCTTCCTCTTATACAAGGGAACATCCGAAATGTAAGCCAAGAAAAAAGAGACCCGGCTGAGGTCTCCTTTTTTACTTCTATTTAATTTTAGTCCACTTACCAACTTTTCTTTGAAATCTCTTATCGCTAGCTCTTTACAACAAAAAATAGGATTCCTCCTTGGTAATTGCTAAAGTCACCAAGGAGGAACCCTACTATGGCAATAGGAAGCGGTGATAACTATATGCGTTCAATGGCGGAATAACCATACGCAATGTTATTTATTTAATTTTGAAGATAGATACAGACTCATTCAAGCCTTCGGCAAGCTGCGAGAGTGATTGTGCAGTCGCCGCCGTTTCCTCTGATGCCGCAGCCGCCTGCTCAGTTGCGGATGAGATGTTTTCAATCGAATGCATCACCTCGTTGGACTGGGCAGCCTGCTCTTCACACGCAACCGCAATTTCGCCTACTTTACGTTCCGTTTCGTTAATCATTTCAATAATTCTTTCAAAGGCTTTCCCTGTCTCTTCGGAATGATTCACGCCTTCAGAAACAGCCATTACACTCTTACGAGTGTTTTCCTGCATCCCTTTAATAATAGCTGTAATTTGCTTGGTTGCATCACCACTGCGTTCGGCGAGCTTTCTAACCTCATCCGCGACCACTGCAAATCCTCTGCCTTGTTCTCCGGCGCGTGCGGCTTCGATGGCTGCGTTAAGGGCGAGCAGATTGGTTTGCTCCGCGATGTCGTCAATGACTTCGATAATATCCCCGATTTTATTGGAGTCTTCCTCAAGTCGTGTCATTTGCGAGCTGACCTGGGTCATGCCGGTTATGGATTTTTTGACTATATCTCCGCCTTCATGCGCGATGCCTGTCGTTTTAGAAGCCATTTCAGCCGCTTCCTCTGCGCTTTCTGCAACGGAATTGATTGCCACGGACAATTCGTTGAACAGCTCCTGCATGTTCTGCGCGGCTTCTGCCTGTGATGCGTTTCCGCCGGCAATCTCTTGCGTCGTTGCAGAAATTTGTTCCGATGCGGCAGTGACTCTTTCAGAGGAATCTATCACTCCCCCGATTAAACCTCGTAATTTATGTACCATCTGGTTAACGGAGACAGATAGCTGCCCTAATTCATCGTTGGAACGAATTACGATTTCCTCGGTCAGATTTCCGTCTGCGATTTCTTCAGTCGAATTCATTAATTCTCTTAGAGGCGTAGTTATGGAACGGACAATCCAGAATACGAGCAAGATTCCAAGTGCCATAGCTACAGCAATAACTGCGATGGTCGTAAGGAAAATGCCTCGGGTCGCTTCCGTGATCTCCGAAACATCAACAATTCCAATAATTTTCCATCCGGTGTCCGGATTAGTTACGAATACCGCCTTCTTCTGCTCACCATTAAAATTAACGTCAACCGTTCCAGAGGCTTTCTCGTAAAACTTTGCGGTCGATTCGGATTCGCTTTTGGAGCCTGGTTTTTCCGTCGGATGGATAATGATTTTTTGGTCTTTGTCCATAATAATGACATAGCCCTTTTGGCCTACCTTGATGTTTTTCACTTGTTCAGCCATTTTTGATAGCTTCAATGTCGCGCCCACAATCCCAGAACCATCATCGGATGTTTTCGATTGGATTACCACTACATTACCTGACCCGTCCGCGGAGGCGATGGCATCATTAACGACAGCTTTCCCCTTACTTTCCATGGCCTTAATAAACCACGGCCGTTTGGAAGGATCAAAGTCTGCGGCCAGCTTTAATTCAGGCAATGTATACATTGCACGGTTATGCGTTGCAAAATGTACATTTTCAAATTCAGCGTTTATCTCCAAAAATGTTTCAAATACTTTTCGGATCTCCGGAGCCGATAAATCAGCATTAAGATTTTTCCCCAAATAATCGATATTTGATAAGCTTGAGGCCATAATATCCTTAATTTGATTGTTCGTAAAATCAACGCTGATGCTTGCATTTTGCTCAATTTGCTCGGTAATCTGGCTCTTTGCATTCTGATATGAAGACCATCCGATGGCGCTGCATGGCAAAATTAAAATCACTAGAAACGCGATCATTAGTCGGTACTTAATGCTCATTTTCAACATGCTTGTGTGTTCCCCCTCTGAGTTGTACACTGTATACTACCTTTGTTTCCAGAAGTTCCGTTAAGCGCGCTCGGCATTACCTCCCTGATTTTGATACCTAATAAAAAAAGAAACTGTCCCCATTATAAAAAACGGGGCAGTCTCTTTTTCCCCCATTGACGGCCCGGCTGCCATAGCATGAAACTTTAGACCCGTGGCTTTGCGTCCCTGCCTTTCGACAGGTTTGCCTTTTTCAATTGGTAAAATGACAATTTTCGACAAATTGACTAACTCATAGTAACATGCTGGTGTTACTAATATCAAGTAGCAATTCAGGAACGAATGATTAAATCCCCGACATCACATACATATGAACACTTTCCGGCATTTTCTCCTTATCCGTCCATAGTAAGGCTCGTAGCAGGAAAATACAGACATATTTTTTATTGATTCCACTATGACATTAGGGCTCACATTGCTTTATGCGTATGCCGCAATACCAATTCGAGCGGGTAGGCTTTATTTTTAGGTATTTTGTCCTTGTTCATACTGTAATATAATAAATACACAACACAGCTAAGCTATCAACATCTCAAATCGGAAAAATATTAAATTTTCTACCGTTGCTCATACATCATTTTGTCATACACCATTAGGAGGGTAATAGTGTGGTTCTACAATTAATTATTTATATAAGTTTGCTTCTTTCTTCCCTTTTTCTCATTTCACGGTATATTACCAATCGCAGAAAGCCTTTGAATTGGTTTTCTCCGCTCTCAGATAAACTGATCATCGGTTTTTTTTACGGGGTCATCGGCGTTTGTTTAATGTATATTGGCAAGGCGCTCAACGGCAATGTTGCAGATCTGCGGCAAATCGTCGTTGTTCTCGCTTTATTTTATGGGGGTTGGATCCCTACGCTGGTTTCCTCCCTGCTGCTTTTTATATTTCGTATTCTCATGTTTACCGATTCTTCTCCGGTAGCTTTTCTAATGAGTCTCATGTGCACGATAACCATCACTCAAATTATTATGAAGTCACAAATCCCAAGATCTAAGCAATGGTACACGATCACCTTAGCGGTCATGATAGAAGTTTATGCTTATTTATGGTACCTCGGAGCTTACTCCAGTTTGTTTGATCCTGAACTTTTACACTTTGCGGTTGCTTTTATTTTGGGTTCGATTTTCTCCTATCATTTTATAGAATCCCTTAGGCAATCTTACAAAGTTATGGAAGAACTTCGCCAATCAAAAGAAAGGTTAGAACACAGCGAGGCCAATTATCGGTTGATTGCGGAAAATTCCTCGGACTTAATTGCTGTTCTGAGCGTGGAGGGAAACGCAGTGTATCTTTCTCCCTCTTATCTGCCGGTCATCGGTTTAAGAACAGAACAATTTATAGGAAAAGGGATCAAAGAAATGATACACCCAGAAGATTATCCTCAGCTGATTCAACTTTGGACGGAACTCGTCATAGAGAAAAAAGCGGCCCGAGCGGAATGCCGATACCTGCATGAAAGCGGTCATTGGGTTTGGATTGAATCCCATTACATGCCGGTGCTTGGCATCAAAGGTGAAATAGATAAGGTCGTTGTGATTAGCAGGGATGTTACGGAACGAAAACAAACAGAAGAACTCATACGAGAAACCGAGAAGCTATCCATGGTTGGCGAGCTCGCGGCGGGTATTGCCCATGAAATCCGCAATCCTTTAACGTCACTGAAAGGGTTCATTCAATTAATGAAGAAAGAAACGTTTAAGCCCTCTTTTTTAGACATCATGTATGAGGAACTGGATCGGATTGAGACCATCACCAACGAACTGCTCTATTTAGGCAAACCGCAAGTCCAGATGGTCAAGGAAACCAATATCAAGGAGCTTTTAGAGCAAATCATTGCATTTATGCACCCGCAAGCGTTATTGCATAATACGTTGGTAACCTTTCGGGCCGAAGATAAGCTTCCCCTGATCACGTGTGTCGATAACCATTTGAAACAAGTATTTATCAACTTGTTAAAGAATGCTCTTGAAGCAATGCCTGAGGGCGGTCAAATTTTCATAAAAACGAAGCAGGAAGATCAAGAAACGCTATTAATTTCTGTTGAAGATCAGGGAATCGGAATTCCGGAAGATCGCGTTGCGAAGCTGGGGGAACCGTTTTTCACTTTGAAAGAAAAGGGCACAGGCCTAGGGCTGACCGTCTGTAAAAAAATTATTAAAGACCATAACGGCAACATCACGTTCCGCAGTAAAGTCGGAATCGGAACGATCGCAGAAGTACGGCTGCCCATTTCAAATAGAATAACGGCTTAACATAAGAGCTCCCTCCCTGTCTGTCTTTACCCTGCCAAATTATGTCAGACACTTGGATGCCAGGTGATATTATGGAACGTGAATAGTCATGACTGGATGGGGATAACGAGATAACAACGGATTTCCATCGTTAAAGCGGGATTTCGTTTCGGAGTCGGATCAGGAAAAAAAAGAACCCACATCTCATAGTACAGAGTGAGTTCTTTCTATGCATACCTTTCAATCAAAATCATACACGCAACGGATCGCTGAGCATGACCCCAAGCAGCCATTGTCTCCACCACTAAAACTCGAACAGAGATCATACCCGACTAACAGATCAAGCCGCATGCAGCGACTGTCCCGACGAAATAAGCCAGCCTCAACCACCTGAGGTTTGGCTTCCGTTGTCGATACCGAAAACTGCTAAGTCCCCACTTCTTTTAATAAAGATACGTTAGAATTGTCGGATTATTCAACGAAATCCACATTGTGGTATACTTGTTGAACGTCCTCCAGATCCTCTAATGCATCTATCAATTTTTCAAATTGTGCCTCAGTGCCTTCTGGAAGTGTTACGTAATTTTGTGCAAGCATTGTTAATTCTGCAACTGTATAATCCGTTATGCCAACCTTTTTGAATGCTTCTTGTACTGCATGGAATGCGTCAGGTTCAGCATAAACGACAACATCTTCATCTTCCTCAAGAATATCGCGTACGTCTACATCGGCTTCCACTAATATCTCCATTACTTCATCAGCTGTTTTACCCGCTACGCCAATGACAGCCGTTTCATCAAACATATAGCTTACCGAACCGCTTACTCCCATGTTCCCACCGTTTTTGGTAAATGCAGCACGCACAGACGAAGCGGTACGGTTGACGTTGTTAGTCAAAGCATCCACAATGACCATGGATCCATTCGGTCCAAAGCCTTCATATCGAAGTTCTTCATAGTTTTCATCAGAGCTGCCTTTTGCCTTTTCAATCGCGCGGTCAATGATCGCTCTCGGCACATTGTACGTTTTTGCTCGCTCCAGTACGAATCTCAAGGCTTGATTCGATTCTGGATCGGGTTCGCCCTTCTTTGCAGCCACATAGATTTCGAGCCCAAACTTTGCATAAATACGACTGGTATTGGCATCCTTTGACGCTTTTTTCTCTTTAATATTGTTCCACTTACGGCCCATGCTGTTCCCGCTTTCTTGTTTTTATTTTTTATCCATTATAACTGATTTTCTTTAACAATGTGTACTTTTAATGATCGTATCGCATCCATATCAAAAAAAGAAAAAGCCAGCCAAACTTCCGAAGAAGCTTGACTGACTTTCAATGTCTATTGCTCATGTTTTACGCTTTTCGGATTTCTCATGCAAAATGGAGCGCAGCTCTTTGATCTCCTCCTCGGTCATAGATTGTTCTTCGATAAACTGAACCAGCATCGATTTCATCGTCCCGCCATAAATTCGTTTAAGAAAAGATTGTGTCTCGGCGCGTTGACATTCGCTTTGCGTGTATAGAGGAATAAAGGTATAAACCCTTTGATCCTGTTTGACGCCGATTACCTCTTTTTTGACCAGACGATCCAATAGAGTACGAATCGTCTTAGGCTTCCAATCCGTTTTTTCCTGCAAGGAGTGGATGACCTCGTTAGCGGTTTGTGGAGCCTTTTCCCAAAGCACATTCATGACTTCCCATTCTGCTTCAGAAATTCCTGGCACTTGTTTGGACATCCCCGTCACCCCTCATAAATTACATGTGTAGTTTACATGCTACCTTGGGAAATCTGCCGTTGCAATGTTCGGCGGATCCACCAAGATGTCATGAATATATGCCTTTATCCCTCAAAATTTTTAATGTGATTTCCGCCGCCTTACTCCCGTTCGAGTGATCTTCATTTTGAATGTTCGTTGCAAAGAAGTAGGTATTGCCATTGTTCTCTACATACCCAATAAACCATCCGTTTATATTTTTATGATTGACAGCGCCCGTACCTGTCTTGCCGGAAAGATGCGCGCCATCCTTTTCTTCCAATTTTATCGCATCTTTCACGGTCTGGATATGTTTCTCCTGGAATCCAAATTGGTTTGTATACAATGCCTTCAAAAGTTGTACCTGTTCAACCGGAGAAATTTTTAATGAAGATTCCAGCCAAAACGGCTCCGTTCCACCGGAAATGTCAGCATTCCCATAGCCTAATTGTTTTATATATGCCTGCAGCTTCGTCCGATCCATCCTGCTCTCCATAGCTTGGAAATACCAATTTACGGAGTTCTTCATCGCCGTAGACAAATTTTGATCCTTGTTCCATGCCTCATATGGATACATATCGCCATTCCATTCGATTTTGGAATTTTTGTCCGAAATGACGTTGGACTCCAGACCAATCAAAGCGCTATACATTTTGTAAGTGGAATCCGGGGAAACCCGCCATGTGCTTTTCCGTTCGTTGTAAATACGATATTGATCGGCATGCAGATCGTACAATACAAAAGCTCCTTCATAACCGGAAAAATAGGAACTTAGATCCTCGTAAACGGTACGTTCGCCTGTAAAGGAATAGCGTTGATCGTCATCGCGGGCCATCGCGGAAACGAGCGGAATTTGACTTGAAACGAAGACGCCCGCAAGCAAAAAAACAGCGAGGCTTTTTATTTTCAACCCCTTTGATTCAGCCTGAAATCTTGCAATCGTTTCGATGCGTTTTTTGATTTGGCTTTTTGGACTGACGAGTTGACTTGCCAAAGCGAAATTCATAGGCTGTGACGCTTTGTCCGCAAAGTTGATAATCGTATGGCCGTATTCGGCATGGCAATGGTCGTCCAATGATTGCAGCACAGCGATATCGCAGGCGATTTCACGATCCAATCTCATTTTTTTAAATGCGATCCAAACAAGGGGGTTGAACCAATAGATGAGTTGAAACACGACGATCCCATAATTCGTTATGTTATCCTTTTGTTTCAAGTGATTCAATTCGTGCAGAAAAATATATTTTATTTCGTCTAGAGAAAGCCATTCGGTGAATTGGACTGGAAACACAAGATACGTCTTAAACAAACCAACCAACATCGGAGATTTTACAAGCGGCGATTCCAAGACGATCAAATCTCTATCCATATGCAGATGTTGTTTGCACCGCTCTAATAAGTCTAAAACCTCTTGATTGGATACGCGACGGGACCTCTTTTTCATATTCCTGATTTTGAGCCAAGAATGCATGGTTAACATAGCAAAGGCGAACATCCCGGCAAACCAAACTGCGGGTGTAATGATCTGAAGAAATGCCGGAGCGGAACGATTTACGGAAATCGTAAATTCCTGCAGCCCATTCGCATTTCCAGGGTTTTGAGTTCCTGAGCCGGTTGCAGAAAAACCTATTCCATTGTATAGACTCCCATCGAAGCCGGCAAAAACCGTTCCGAATTGAAAAAAATGACTCGGGATCAACGGAATCGTTAATGCAACCATCAATAAAAACCATAAATTATAGTGCCATTTTGCAGTAAGCTGCTTTTGAAAGATTGCTTTAATCAGCATAATACCAGCGGTGGAAAAAAAAGAAACGACGATACTTATCACAAACATCGAAAAAAACATGCTGCCTGTCTCCCTCCTTCAACCTTTACAAAGGTACCTACTAAAAATATCGCATTTCTATATCGGTTTATCAAACTAACTTCTCAATGCCGACCCTCTAGGTACTCTCGGAGAACAGGTGCCGTTTTTCTTACGACATAAGCGCTCCCGCCGCGATTCTGCACATCTTCGATCATGACCGCCATCAATATATCGGTTCGTTCCGCATCATAAGCCACGAACCAACCGTTTTCTTGACCTTTCTCCTCTTTGCTTCTTTTTAACTCCGCTGTACCGGTTTTCCCCGCAATCCGACGACCTTTTACATACGATCCGTGTCCTGTACCCTTAGGATTTTCGACAACCTCAAGCAGCATGCGATTTACCGCTGTGGCCGTTTCCGGAGCCAGAACCGGCTCTCCCCATGGTTTGCCCCGAGGCTCCTCGCCTTCCATAAGCTCCAGTACTGGCGTTATCAGCTCCCCTCCATTGATAAATGGGGTATAGGATAAGGCCAGGTGCAGCGGACTCATCGCGACTTCTCCTTGTCCGTAGGAGGAATCGGCCAACAGGATCTCACTGGTTAAACCGTTGTTCGATAAACTCGCTTGGGGAAACGGGTACGAAATCGGCAAGGGCCTTCCAAACCCGAATTTTTTGGCCTCCTTGCTGAAATTGTCCACACCGATTTCGATTGCCTCTTGGGCCAAGTATATATTGTCTGAGTTTACGATAGCGTCCGTAAGGCTCTCGACGGGAACATCTCTTACCCGTTTCACATAATAGCTGCCCCAGCTTTCATCTTTCGCCCACCGTAATCCAGTGATGGTCTTGATCTCATTGACCGCGCTTACCCCAAGCTTTAATCCGATAGAAGCAGTGATCGGTTTAAATACGGAACCCGGTGCGTACAGTTTTGTAAATCGATTTAAAAGCGGCTTCTTGGGGTCTTCGTTCCACAAATTCCATTGTTCCGAAGATAACCCTTGAATAAAAAGATTCGGATCGTAAGCCGGACTGCTGACCAACGCCAAAATCTCACCCGTCCGGGGGTGAATGGCGGCCCCCGTTCCCGCGTCTGCCTTCAACGATCGATAAATCGAATCCTGCAGCAGCGCATCGATCGTCGTATGGATATTCTCTCCGTTCACAGGCTCGACCTTGGCAAGCGTTTCTTTTACCTGTCCTTCCGCTTTGACGATTGTGATTTGGATACCGTCCCGTCCCCTTAGTCGATCCTCGTAAAGCATCTCCATTCCCGCTTTCCCGACAACGTCGGTAGGACCGAACCGTTTTTCCGGATGCTTTTCGATATCTTCGGAAGTGACTTGTCGGATATACCCGGTCAAATGAGCGGCAGCTTCTCCGTATGGGTATATCCTTGCACTTTTCTCTCTTTTGGTTACCCCCTGCAAATCGCTAAAATCAAGTTTACCCCGATCTCCCGTCACATTGACGATGGGTACGAAAGCATCATCTTTGACCCATGAAGCCGCGAGTTTTTGCTGAATAAACGATTCCGGAACCGCAATCCTCTCCGCGAGCTTGGCGATTATTTCCTTCTTCGCATCCCCAAGCTGACCCGGAACGATCCCTAGCACTTCGATGCTTCCGTTTGCAGCAAGCTTCCGGCCAAACCGGTCATAGATGTCCCCCCTTTCCGCCTTCAGCGTACGAACGTTCACCTTATCTCCTTTTTCCATCGACGGGAATAGTAAGGATTCCTTCCATGCCACTTTCCATTCCTGATTCGTTTCTTTGTTTCTAATGATTTGCATGGCACCGTCGATAGCGATCGGTCCTGCCGCGGTGTCCATCTTAAGTTGATAAGGGAACGTCTTGATGTCCAATGCGTCTTTTCCCGCTTCGTCGGCATGAATAACGGGGGTAACGCTAAGATTGCTCATTTCGATCCCTTCGTAGATGGAATGATAGCGAGTGACGAACTCATCCTTCGTCATCATGTCTTGGGCCGGTTTGATCAGTTCGTACATTTGTTCATATTGTCCATGCTGCCAATACCCGATATAGCTTGTAAACACATCTTCCGGTTGAATCTTCTCTTTGCAGCCCGTCAGAACGCATAGGAATAGGAACATGCAGAATAAAAAACGAGCGTTCTTCATAAGGCACTCTCCTTTGAACAATAATTAAGGAATCATATGAAAGGCTCGCTAACTGCCTTATAAGCAATTTGCAAGCCTTTCATTGTGATTATTGTGACGGGTCCTTAGCGTTTCGCATCAAAGCGTCCAATGCAGCCTTGGAAGCCTGTGCGATGAGTGAGTTGTCATAGCCGGCATCCTTCTTATCGCGGCTTGACAGTATCGCAATGACGATGGGATCGCCGTTCTGAGGCCAAACAATACCAATGTCGTTTCGCGTTCCATAATTCCCTGCGCCGGTTTTATCTCCGACCGTCCAGCCCTCAGGTACACCCGCGCGAATCAGTTCGTCTCCTGTCGTGTTTCCTCGCAGCCAATCCGTAAGGATCGTACGTTTATTTGCCGGAAGCGCGTCACCGACTGTAAAAGCGTGAAGTGAGGTGGCAAGAGCCCTTGGCGTGCTTGTATCACGGTCGTCTCCAGGGGCGGCTTCGTTCAGCTCGGTTTCGTAGCGGTCCGCTTGTGTGACATTATCGCCGATTTGCTTAAGAATCGCTTCGAAGCCGGCGGGACCTCCTAGCCGCTTGAACAAGAGATTTCCCGCCGTATTATCGCTATAGCGAACGGCAGCATCGCTTATTTCCCTTAGAGTCATTCCAGTCGATACATGCTTTTCCGTAATGGGCGAATAGGTAACCAACTCATCACTGGAATAGGTGATGATTTCATCAAGTTCCTCGATCGAGCTCTTCAGCAGAACTGCACCTGCCGCCAGAGCTTTGTATGTAGACGCATAAGCGAACCGCTCATCTGGCCGGTAAGCAATCGTGCGTCCCGTTCCGGTATCGATTGCGTAAACGCCGAGCCTAGCATTATATTCGTTCTCTAGTTGTAAAAACGATTGATCCGTGACGGCCGGTTTAGCCGATGGCAATGTCTCTTCATTCTTGACAGCAGCCGTAGGCACTTCAGTCTTTGCGCAGCCGATCAGCGGCAGAAGAGCGATCAAAAACATCGATGCGGCCATTTTTAGCTTGTTTACTCGAAATATAAATCCATGTTTTGTTTTCAAAGTCCAATCCTCATTTCTGATCTTCAAAATACAAATGCGCTACTTTTTAGAAAACAAATCTATCCTCCATTCTTTAATTGATTACTTGTATAATCACATATTACAAGTGTAATCCAATACTACATTTGTAATCTGAAAATGTCAAACTCATTTTTTGTTCAATCAGGTCACTTTGGAACCTGAACTGCTAACTCCTACCGATTCAGTTTTAGCCCATGCCTCTCCTGAAATGACCTTACGGTATGCAAAGTTGTTAGACGAAACGGATTTACGCGAGAGGATCGAATCCTTAAGACTTGCCATCCCGCCAATACTCCTGCATGCGTCATGGCTGACAGGCTATGGGGTATGGAGTACAGGTAGATTCGGCAGAACGAAGGCTGAAGCCATTCAAACCGAAGCGTCGAATATATGGATAACCGGATAAGTCGATACAGTATGAAGCTAGGGAAATGCGGGTCAGCATGAAGTATCTTCGTCAGAAGCAGCAAGCACGAGAGCTGCTCCAAAGTGAAGAAGGATACAAGCTTTCCGTTCGTCGTATGATTGAACCCGAGAGTGTGTTTGGACAAATGAAAAGCAACCGGAGCTTCCGGCGTTTCCTGCTTCGCGGCTTGCCTAAAGTGAGCCTGGAGGTCGGGTGGCTTTCCCTTGCCCATAATCTACTCACATGGGCAACAACGAAGGAAAAAGAGCGAGTATGGGTGGGAATCTGACCACCAAACTCGCTCTTTTTCACTCAATCGTTGGCTTATTTGTAAACTATGGTTGTTTCTCAGTAGTTTTGATACTACTTATGAGACAGCCCCTTCCTTTTTATCTGAATATCATGATTAAAGGCTGAACTGCCATACGTCCTCTTATCGAATAGGCACCGTATTTACCCTACCATCCGGCAGTAAAATCACTCTGCTTGAAGCCGATTCGATTTCCTGCAAGGCCCAGTGTCCTTCCGGCACATCCGGCCAGCTGGATGACAACAGAACTTCGGATACCGGACGTTCAAACAAGCGGTTTAGCACCTTCACGGCTTCTGCGCGGTTCAGCTCCTGATCCGGGAGAAAGGCACCATCCGGGTAGCCCTGCAAAATCCCGGATGCACTGGCTCGCGTAACGGACTGGAATGCCCAATGACCATCCATATCGCGATAGCTGCTTACCGGGGTATCGCCTGCCTTGGCCGCAGACAGCAGTCTGCTTGCAATAGTAGCTATTTCCCCGCGGCTGACAGCGTCATCCGGACGGAACATACCGTTTGTGTCGCCGACCATGAGCCCGGAACGCTGAATATGGGCGATCGCATCCGCCGCCCAGTGCGACGCAGGGACATCAGGGTAACCGGCTGCAGCTGCCTGTTCTTCCTGTGTCGATAACGAAGCGCTGTCCCCGGACGCCTTCTGGGTCAGTACGCGATTTAGAATCATTGCCAGCTCCGCACGCGTGATCGCTTGCGAAGGACGGAAGGTCCCATCCGGATAGCCCGAGAGGTAAGGCTCAATGGCCTCAGACGCCTCTGTTCCATTCTTCTGAATGATTGTAAATGTACTGAACTTGTTGATTTCAATAGCAATACCGACCAGCTTGCCTTCGGCATCATAACGGATTTCTCCTTGCGAAAGCGCCTTGTCGCCATCGCTGTGCTCGATATAAACTGCCAGCTCCGATAATATTTTTTGGGCTGCAGCTTCATTCTCAGGCAGCGTCAAGTTATTCAGCGGTAATATGAGCTCTGTCGTGTATCCCGAGTAATTCGTTTCAATCTTGACCGGTTGTCCGATAATGGCGACCGGTTGACCTCCTGCCGCGTTTTGCACCAGCTCAGCGGCCTGAACGCGCGATGTAACCTCGCTGCGCTCGGCGTCGGAGCGACTCGGAACAACCCGGAAATAAGCATCTTTTCCATCTTTACTTAGCTGCTGCAGCGAAGCTGCCGATAGAGCGAGCTGCGCTTCAGGAAGTACGATTTGCAGCGACATACCGCCGTTTGCAAGCAAGGTCACGGTATCGGCGTTTAAGCTTACAATCCGCTCATCCGCAGGTGCATCAGGCACGTCAGTCACATAGATACGAGCGATGCCGTCCTGGTTCTGAACCGCTTTTTCCAGTAGGATGCGCGCTTTTTCGGCATTCAGCGTCACCGTATCGAGTGTCCTTCCATCTTCCGTACGGGTCCGAACGATTGAGGTTTGATCCGTCCAGGCTCCGGTACCGCCTGAAATCGTCGTTTGACGCACGTTCTGGGCCGGCTCTTGAGAATAATTCTCCTCTACATACTCCACATCGATGGAGTAAGTCTGAGAGGCGGTTAGATCAGCGGATTCGACACTCACGATAATCGTATTATCTCCCAAATCGAGATCAGGCGTGAATCTGCCGCCGCCCTTCAAAGATACCCCTTGGACCGTCACAATGGCTTGCGGGTCATTAGCGATCGCCGTTACCGTCGCATTACTGTAAGGAGTTGTTCCAAGGGCACTGTAGTTAAGCTTATAAGGTGTAAAGGGGCTATTCAAAACTGGATTCACCTGCAAGCTCGCCAGTAAAGGCGGCTGTATAGGCAACACCTGCTGACGCAGCACGGAAACGGTATACGTGAGTGTTGTGCCGTCCTGCGCACTTACCTCGACCGCAAATGTTTGTGCATCCTTGTTAAACGGAATGGATAGAGCAGAACCTTTCGTCACGGCTTGACCATCGATGCGAATCGTTGCATCGGATTGTTCCGTAACAGGCAAAAGCGTAAAGGCTTCTGTCGCATAAGGCACGAGCACTTGATAATTCAATGCAGCCGGATTAAAGGAGGGTACCAGCTTCGCTCCGTCCGCAGCCAGTCCCAGCTGCTGCAGCTGCGCGTTACTGCTTTGTTCCCGCCATACGGTGATCTGGTAGCTGCGCGTTTCCGAGCCATCCGGCGAGGTAACCTCCACAGGAATTGGATTCTCTCCAACTTGCAGTTGAATCGTTTGGGAAGCTTGCCCACTCTGGATGGTTTGCCCCTTCACCTGAATACCTGATCCCGCCTTCAACGCGCCTGGCGTCAGGGTAACGGTGTCCACCGCATTGTCCACATAAACGGCATAGGTCTCTTCTGCTCCTGTAAAGGGCTGTGCAGCCAGTTCTTCACCCGTTTGCGTAACCGAGGCGTTATTCAGCTTCAACGTACGCAAGGCCGCCACGCTGGAGCGCATTCCGTCAATTTGCAGCGTGTACAGCTTATCTGCCGCGTTGTCAGAATGAACCCGTATTTGCACGGTACGTCCTGCCGCCGGCACCTCGACATCCACATAACCGCTTGCTGGAAGCTCTTGTCCGTCTACAGTCACCACGGAGGACACAACCATCGGAACCGCGTAGACGCGAACCTTATCCGAGTATGCCAACGCCTGATGCGAGGTCGTGCCGAATTCATAAGGCGCGCTCATCTTCGCGCTTCTTGTCGTCAGTGCCGCAAGATCGCTAGGGTACGTCGGGATCATTCCTGCCGTATCTCGCAGCACCTCAAAGCCATATTCCGTCTTATTGCCAATCTCATCGGATGCCGTAATCGTAATCCGACTCCGATCCGCTTGCGCTCCCCAATCGAGTGGAGCGTAATATACGAAGCGTCCTTCGTCATCGATAGGGACATTTGCTCCATTGATGTCAAGCTTCGCTCCGGCGTCCGTTTGACCGGTAATATAAACCTTGCTGTCACCTGTAACCGTACCGTTCAAGGAAAGGGGATTACCTTGCGGATCATCGCCGCCGGACGCGATCAGCAGCGGGCCGGTGCGATCAATAAACAGCTTGCGGTACGCCAGGCTGCGGTCACCGCGAGCATTGACCGCTTCGATCAGCAGATTGTACTCCCGCTCTTTCATCGCACTTACGTTAAGCAGCTCATGCAGCTTAAATGCGTAAGTCCCGCCCGTCGATACTTGTTGATTGCTAAGCTGCTGCCCATTAACAGACAGTACAAGCGTTGCGCCTTGATCTGAGGTTACCTGCAGGGAAGCCTGCTCAGCCGCAGTAAGCAGCAGCGTTTCCTCACTTCCGTCCAATGCCGTATAGGCGCGTTCAATGACCGCATGCGAGCCCGCGTCAAGCGACATCGCCAAAACAGCCGGCTGAGGAACAGGAAGCTCCGTTGTCACGCTCGCGGATACAGGACTCAATACCAAACGTCCCTGCTCTTGTCCGATAGCCGATACGGCAAAGGTATAGGAAGCCCCGGAAGACAATCCGGAAACAACCGCATACTGCGAATTCCCCGACTGCGGGGCAAAGTCCATGATCGGAGCGGCAGCTTCGCCGTCAGCGCCTCCGCTGACCCATATCCGATACGCCGTTACATTTCCCGATAGGGAAGAAAAACGCAGCGACACTTCTCCGTTGCCTGTAGAAAGCACCTCCGGCTGCTCCGGCGCATGGAGCGTATACGGAGCGGTCACCTCAACCGTTCCTTCCGCAATCGCGTACACTGGGGCATTATCGGCGCTTACGCTCGCCACGGACACATCATAAGTCCCGGGCATCTTCGAAGCGGGAATGTCGATAGTTGCGCTGCCGGAAGCAGACAAACCATCGGCGATCACTTCTCCGATATACTGATCCGCGCTGTCCGTAAGCATCACCGTCACTTCCGCATCAGGCGCCGCATTCTCCATCGACCAAGTCACTTGAATACGGTTTTCCGCTCCGGGAACATGCGATACAGACGCCTTGAGCGCAGGCAACGGGATAAGCTTCTGGATTTGTAGATCCACCTTTTTCGCGTTTTGGATCGTCCATTTGCCCGCAGGCGCGTTCAACAGCGAGACGTAGAGCGTATCCCGCCCGTCATTCGCCGGGTTTGGCGTGTCAATCTGCGTCTGCTGGAACGGATCTCCGCTCAAGCCTGTACTCGGCACCCGGTCTGCCGCCGGCTGTAGGTAGGCATTGCCGTTTGGAGCATCAAAGCTCAAGGCATACGGAGTGCCATCCGGGGCGGTAATCACCGTGTTAGCATCTCCACCGCTGACCGTCAGCATATAGTTTCCGTTTTCCGCCAATTCAAAGAATTTGGTAAAGCGCCCTTCCATCAGCAGCGGCTTAATCGATTTGAGCTTCCTGCTGGACTTGTAGGCAACGACACTCGTAAAGCTGCTGCCTACCGCCTTCCACTGCCCGCTCAGATCGTCCCCGTTAAGCAGAATGGTCAGTTTCTGCTGCACTTCGTCATAAATGGCATTCATGCCGGACTGATTCGGATCAAACTGCAGGCTATACAGCTCGCCGCTTGGCGCATATAGCCTAGTCTGCGCGTCTGCCCCGTAAATCTCAACGATGGCCTGTTTATTGAATGTGCTGCTCATTTGAAATGCCGTAGGGTAGGCTTGGGTTTGCACCCATTGCGCGACTTCGCCGATCGTCGCCTGCGACGGCACGCTGTTCAAAGCCACCGTAGGGCTGGTGCCTGCGCTGATGATCCAGGTTCCCGCCTCCACCGCATTGAGCAGCGCGTACAGATTGCCGTTTGCATCTCGATAGGCGTTCCAATCCGGCTGATTCTGCGCCGTTTGCAGGCTGTAAGGCCGTCCGTCCGGTTTGTAAACAATAACTTCGCCCTGCGCAGCACCAATCTTCAGTACATAGGCTCCGCGCTCCTCCATTGTAAGCGATGTAACCGACCGCTCAGGGGTTTGCTTCCATAGCTCCGCCAACTTAGCCAGCGTCAGCGATTCGTTCGCAAACAATAGTTCATTTACACTGATACGGCTGCTGCCGCTAAATACAAGCTTCCAGTTACCCGGATAAAGCGACAAGCGCATGAATGTTGTATCGCCGGCGGCATCATAGAATACTTCCGGCTGCACGATTTGCTCCCGTTGGCCTGAAGCTGCGGGAGCCGTTAGAACGGCAGATCTCTGATCGCCCGTCAAGGCGATAAGCGCGTTGTAAGAACGTGTCACCGCAATACCGGCGGTCAACCGTCCGTTCGAACCGTTTGCTTCCGTTGTCATCAGCGGCGTCTGATCAAGCGCCGTAAGCTGTCCATCGACAATCCGTGCCTTGACGTCTGTTTGCGTTGTATCCTCCGGCTGGAAGGACAAGCTGATCGGCTCTAAAGTAAATACCCGCTTGAACGTATCCGCCGAGGCGATGGTTACCCGCTTGGGGGAATCCGGATTCACCAGGAGCAGTTCTTCCGCCAAATCCAGCCACGGCTCGGCCGCGTCCATAAAGTCGGAGACACTGTTCATGAAGTCCAGACCTTTTTCCCACCACTTTTTCTTCGGAGGCTCGGCCTCCACCTCAAACAAAATCGTATTGTTGCTGAAGGTATACTTCAGATTCGCGCCAACCCCGTTATGTCTGAACGTGCCGTAAATGCCGGTTTCCTTCACACTAAGCACAACATCGCGAACGGTCGCACCGCCGATACGCGGGATCCCTTTTGGAACATAGACGGTTCCTTTAATCACCCCATTGAAGCCCTTATTATTGAAGGAATAAGTGCCGATGGCTCCCTTAACTACTTCGTATATATTGACCTCGCCCTTCGAAGTAAAGCCCGGGGCGGAAAAGCCTTTCATTCCGGCAGCTGCCGGGTTAACCACCGACTGCATGCTCATGTTATTCACAGGCAGCCAGTAATAATACTCAGTTCCACTGGCCTTAAAGCCGTAGGAGGATACATCCATGTTTATCGAATCGGTTCCGATCAGGTTAAACTTATAATCGACCTGCGGGTGCTTCAGCTCAGGCACAATAACATCATTCACTGAGCCGGTAACGCTGAACTTTTGGGGAATTTGCGTTTGTTCGGCGAGCTTGTCGATGCTGCCGTACAAATAATTGACCTGAAGACCGGTAGATGCCAGTTTCATTTTGCGGAACATGCCGAAACTTACGCCATCCAAACGTCCCTGCTTGGTCTTCATATACATATCAAAGCTCAGATCCGTGTTAGGCAAGCTGCCCTTACCGCTAACAGCCATATAAGGAAACCGGGTGTCCACGACAAATTTGGTTTCGCTCGCGTTAAACGGCCCAACCTTAAAGCTGTTATTCATTGTAAACGTACCGGACAGATCAAAGCGGTTATTGCGGAATGTCATATCATTAACCGGTACGGAATCCGTAACCTTCTGACTTCCTGCCTGCAAGCCGATCTGCAGATCTCCCGTCAGGCGCAAACCATCCTTGGCAAAAACAAGCGAGCTCGCCTTTACAGGCATATCGATATTCAAATAATCGGCGGCCTCGCTGCTGTTCAAGGCAATGGAAAAATTATCAGATGAGATGGTGAACGGACCGTCCTGAATGGTGTAGGACAAATTCGAACCCAGCGCTCCGCCGCCATTAACGTATAAGCGTCCCTCTCCGCTAATCGCGGCTTTACCGTTCTCACCGTTCTTGTCCACGACAAGACTGCTGCCCTTGAACATCAGCGACCCATTGATCGTCACCGTTTCGGACGCGTCATTAAGGACATAAACATTCGGTGCCGACGGGTCCTCCGTAAACGGCCCTTGCAGCACCAAGCTGTTCACTTCATTGCTTGCAGACGTGCTCGGCACTTCGACTCTGGCAAAATTGCGCGGCTTATAGAAGTCAAGCGCCGTTACCAACAGCCCTTCCGGGAATACATGATCGTCGTAGAAATCATGCTCCAGGTGTACATTATACTTACCCGGCGGCAATTCACCCGTCCATGTCAGCTCCAGCTGGCGATCATTCAAAATATTGTAGGACAACGCATATGTCGTACCGCTCTGGCTCTGCAGGTAGTAATGAATGCCGTTCAAAGGTTTACGCAGTAAATTAACGACGCTTGTGCCGACTGCGACCAGCCGCTTCTTGTCCTTAACGTGCAGGACCGACGCACCGACGCGGTCATACTGGACATCCGGTGGTGTCATATTCGGATCGTCCTTCATCACAAAACGTTTCGTTACGGTATAGCTTGTTCCGATTTCATTGACGGCATAGCCCCTTATCTCGTACTCCTGCTGCCAGGTAAGACCCTCTAGTGTAACAGTAAAGGTGCCCGTCCCCGTTGAAGCTGAATCCGTATAAGGCACTTGAGTCCAGGGGCCATCTCCCGTCTCCGTAAACAGGCGGTACTCCAACCCTCGCGAGGTGATGGTTCGGGTGCCGTCGTCATAAACATTCGTGATGACGCTGACGGTATCATTGATATGCTGCGGATCATAATTGATTACCGGATCCACATCAAACTTCAGGCCTGGCGCTGTCGGCGGCGAATAGCCGAACACCCATGTTTCGTTCACATTGCCCGCGGGCATAGCACCGACTACGGAACCGAAAACCTTGTCCATAATACTGATTTGACTGCGGTTTCCGCCAAACACGACGAAATTTTTGCCGTCAAAAGCCATGCTGGCATAACTGATTGGAAAAGGCAGCCGATTGGGAACGGTTTGGACATCATAGACCTTCCCGTCATTATCCTTATTGCTTTGATATACGGTTTCCATGGACACTGTGCGCGGATAGAACTCCCATGAACTTCCGGTCCATCCGTATGCCATACTTCCGAACATTGGGGGATACATGCTCGAAGGCAATTTCAAGCCCGGCACCAAGACCGCATTGTACATATGGACATAGTCCCGTGCCCCGCTAAAAACCACGATGCGGCGTCCGTCGTAAGCCATGACCTGTCCCGAGCGGCCATAACCTTCAGGTCCATTCACCGAGCTCCATGTTTGGGCAGCATGATCCCACCTCCACAGCAACGGAGAACTGTCGTCATGGGTATGCGTTTTGGTTTCGTTCGTACCGGTGCTTTGGTAGGTTATCGTTACGGATCCCGTGTTGCCGCCATACAGCACCGCAGTATTCCCGTCATAAGCCATCTGGCCGCCGTAGGCAGCCGGAGGAGACTGGGCCGGCTGTACCTGTGTCCAAGCCGTTCCATCCCACAGCCACGTATCTCCGAGCGGCAACTTCGCGTTTCCACTGCCCGTATAACCGCCGAACAATACAAGCTGCCGGCCATCAAAGGCAAGCTGCGCTCCGGCGCGGGCAGGAGGAGAGGCCGTGAGCCCGGTTACTTGCTCCCATTGGGCAGCCTGGCCGTTCCACAGCCACGTGTCGTTAAGCACGCCGGATTCACCTTCGCCTCCAAAAAGAAGTACTTTTTGGCTGACCGTATCATAAGCCATTACCGCCCCCTTACGTTTAGATGGCTTGGGAGCGGCATTGAGCAGTTCTTCATGCCAGGTTTTCTGGTCTCCGACCCAAATCCATGTATCATCCAGCAGACTGGTATTGCCCTGACCCCCGAACATGACCGCATTGCCTGCGTTCTCGTCGTAAGCCATAGCCGCGGCTTGTCTGGCATCAGGAGCTAAATTAAGCGTTATTCGCTCCCAGGTATAGTCTGTTATCTTGTCACTGGGCACGCTTGCAGAAGTGAACTGCATTTGCTGCGGAGCCGTACCCGCTCCGGCAGCAGGTTCTGCCGGCTGCACCGGTTCGCCGCCATATACTTGTTCCATCACCGTACTGCCGTTTTGCTCCTCCGCAAAAGCGGTGACCAGCCCTCCCTGCAGGAGCGGCATAAGCTGTGTCAAAAGCGTAACAATCAACAGCTTGGCCAGTACAGATTTCCATCGTTTTCGCACCAAAGTATTTCCCTCCGTCTGGTTTCAAAGAATCATACAACCAAAAATTTCCACCCAAAAATCCTTTTTACACGGTTCTACCTCACTCGTCATTCATCACCCTCTCATTTGTCATCATTTAGAGATTTATGTCTTATAAATGTACTATACCTGCCTTCACTGAACCGATTCTGAACATCATGTCAGGTTTAGAAAAAGAGGAGCCTCCCAGCCCGGGGAAGCTCCTCTTTCGGTTATTTCTGAAATTTTTTAGCATGGACCAGCCTCTCTAACCAATCTTTTGTTAGTTTTTCCGGCTTCTTATCTAATTCCATTCGTATGAGGCGGACAAAAAATTCATAATGGCTGCGCAGAGCATTGAAATTGTTGTTCTTCGCGTACGCGGTTAGCAGCATTTCGCAAATTTCTTCCGAATAAGGTTCTTTGTCCTGCAGCCTTAGCAGTCTCTGCACCGCCAGCCTCTCCCGCCCCGTATCCAGCTCATACTGCGCCATAGTAAGCGACAGACTGAGATAGCGATTAAGGAGCTCCTGCCTTTTTGTCGCCGCCCACGAAAAATCATGCTCCTCCAAGTAATCTCCGCTGTACAAATCCAAAATACTTTCGCGGCGTTCCCTGTTATGTTCCGTTATTGCTTCTTCCACCGGGATCGCTTCAAGCAGCTGCACATCGGTCACGATCTCTTCGGCAGACAAACGGTAGCTGTCGAGCGCATACTCCACCGTCGCCCGTACTCCCCACTCCTTCATCAATTTGCGGATTTGATAGATAGAGGTGTGCAAATGAGTCATCGCCTTATCCTGAAGGGAGTTGGGCCATAGTGCCTCTAGAAGCCGATCCTTAGATACCCACTGCCCTTTGTGATGGATTAAGAAAGCAAACAGCTCCTGTGATTTTGTCGTTCTCCATTTATAATGCTTGGCCGTGTCTACGTCATCGTAAAGCGTCAGCCGCTTAAAGCAGCCTACTCGCTTTTCCTTTACAGGCTGAGGCGGTGTCTCGGCCTCGACATTCCGGTGACGGATTGCAGCGGCGAGCCGCTCCACCGTTTTGGCGAAGCGGCTCGGATTAACCGGCTTTAACAAATAATCCAGCGCGTACAGCTCGAAGGCCTCGACCGCGTAATGGGCGTAAGCCGTCACATACACAATACGGATGTCGCCGTTGATCTGCTGAATCCTTTCCGCCGCCTCCAAGCCGTTCATTTCAGGCATATCGATGTCAAGAAAGACGATGCTCGCCCCATGCCGCTCTAGATGCTCCAACCCAGCTTGCGCGGAAATAAATTTCCCTTCGACCTGAATGCGGCCGTCTGCTTCCAGCAGCCGTTCCAGCTGAAGCAGCGCCGGTTTTTCATCATCTATCAAGATGGCCCTCACAAGCATTCACCCCAAATCATTTTTCGCTCCAGGAGACCTTACGGGGGACACTGAAGCTGACCGTTGTACCGTGCTCCCATTCGCTCTCAATCACTAACCCTTTCCCATATAACGTCAACAGCCGCTTATGAATATTCATCAAGCCGACAGAACCGCTTTTATTGCCGTCCGACAAAATAGAGTCCAGCTTATGCTGCGGGATTCCGATTCCATCGTCTTGGACAAGCACCGTAAACCCGTCCTCCGTCCCTTGCACCTTTATCTCGATTAAACCTCCTTTCGCCCTTTGCATCACGCCATGCTTTACTGCATTCTCCACGATCGGCTGGATGCTGAGAGGTGGAATGAGGGCTTGGAGCGATTCATCGACTTCAAATTCGATTTGAAGCCGATCATCGAAACGGGCCTTCTCCAGAAACAGATATGATTTGACCAGCTCCAGTTCGTTCTGCAGCGGCGTCAGCTGATCCCGATTCTGAAAGTCAAAGCTGCTTCGTAAATACTGGCTCAACTCCAACAGCAGATGTACCGCTTGATCCGGATTTATCGGACAGGTCGCAATAATTGTATTTAATGCGTTATATAAGAAATGAGGTTTAATTTGCGCCTGCAGGAAGGCCATCTCTGTCCTGATCGAAGTCTGCACCGACCTGCGAAGCTCCAGCAGAGTCCGAACGCGGGCCCGCAGCTCTATGGCATCTACCGGCTTGCTTAAAAAATCGTTAACCCCGGCTTGAAAGCCCAGCTCGAGATCCTGCGGGCGGCTTCTTGCCGTCAGCATAAGGATCGGCAGATCGGATAATGAAAACCGATCGCGAATTCCCTTGCAGAGCTCAATTCCGGTCATCCCCGGCATCATCCAGTCGGCGATAACCACATCAACGTTGTGGCCCCGAATAAGCGCCTCAAGGGCGTCAGCCCCATTGTCGATGGCCATAATCTCATAATTTTCCACGGATAATAAGCTATTCAGCACCTGCAGGTTGACTGGATCGTCATCCACGATCAACACACAGCCTGCGCCAGTTCCCCTGCTTTCCATCAGAGGCGGCGCCCCAACGGGGGCAAGCTCAAGCGGGGCTTCTTCCTTAACCGGAACGTGTATTTGCCTACGCTCCAGCATGCGGTCCTTCGCAGCCGGCAGAGTAAAATAAAACGTGGAGCCGCGCCCCAGCTCCGAATCTACCCACAGTCTGCCGCCATTAAGTTCAACCAGCTTCTTCGTAATGCTCAAACCCAGACCCGTTCCGCTATACTCGCGGTGAACCGCAGAGCCGCCTTGATCGAAGGACTTGAATATGTCCTCAAATCGCTCCTTCGCAATCCCGATCCCCGTATCCGCAACGGATACCTTGACTTGTCCCCCGAACGCTTCCGCCTTAATCCGTATTTCCCCTTGCCGGGTAAATTTCACGGCATTACCCAGCAAATTATACAAAATTTGCTGCAGCCGCTCCTCATCGGTATCAATCCGCGGCAAATCGGCCGGCCATTCCTTCACGAAGCGAATATCCTTCTTCCCTATCAGGTGTTGGGTGATCTCGAGCACGGAGTGGGCGACAGAATGGAAATCTACCGCATCGCGTTTCAAGACAATGTCTCCGTTCTTCAGCTTGGCAAAATCGATGATATCGTTAATTAACGAAGACAATCGTTTACCGGTGGAGACGATCACTGATAATTGCTTTTTTTGTTCGGGATTGAGCTTTCCCGCCGCGCCTTCAATCATCGATTGTGCCATATTTACGATCCCGTGCAGCGGCGTTCGAAGTTCATGAGAGGTATTCGCCATAAATTCATCCTTTAATCCGTCGAGCGTTAGCAGCTTCTGCGACAGCTGCTCAACTTCCTTGAAGGATTGAGCGGACCGCTTGGCCTGTATCAGAGCCTGTGCTAAAACAAAGAGAAGCAGCTCGTACATCATCACCATGGGACCGGAATCTACACCCAGCAAATACAGGATATTGACCAGGATAATGACTAGAATGCTCTGAAGGCTGACCAACACCCAAAATCCGCTCCCCCCCGTCTGCCGCCAGCTTACGATCAATATGACATATAGCACGTACGTTACACTCGCAAATCCGAAACCGAGGGCCTGCACCTCCCATTGTGTGAAAATCTCTGTCGGGAGAACCGAACCCGACAGCACCAAAAACGATGCGGCAATCGTAAACAGTGGAAGCACCCTGCGATGCGCAGGCAGCGGAACGGTGGCTGCCACATAGCGAAGAAGAAAAAAATAGGCAAATGTCGACGAAATCAGCTGAAGCCGCAGCACGATTTCATACGGTAGCCCGGGCCATATGGCCGCGCCCAGCTTTTCCCCATGGGTAAGCACATAAATCAAGGCAAAAAGACAAAAAAAGGCAAGATGAAATAAGGCTTGGTCCTGCCTGCGCATCCGGTAAAGCAGGTAAAAGTAAATAGCGGGGAGTAAAAAACCCGCGGAGGTCAGCACATCATAAAACAACGCGAACTCCCGGCTTCTCATCACCGATTGCTGGTCCCCAAATTCGATAGGAAAAACCATTCCCCCACCCGATGAATAGGTGAAATTAGAGACCTGTACCACCACTTCCACCGTACTGCCTGAAAGGGCGGCAAACACGGTGTATGGAACGTTATCGGCCCTCTCCTGGTTCGGCGATGAGCCAGGATTGCCGCTGGATCCGACTTCCTGCCCGTTAAGAAACAACCGGTTTGCCATCCGGATATTGGTGGTACGGATTCCGTAAACCTTCTCTTGATCGTTATTTAGATGGATCAGCAGCCGATAAGTGCCAAAGCCGAACGGGCCCCGCTTCCCATCCTCCGATATGTTCTTGTCCCATTTTCCCGGTACAGATATGAAACCTGAAGACTCATGCCGGCCCCCCTTCTGCTGCGGGCGTGATGTGCCTGGCTCCCCCGGGGCAATCCACTGATTCGGGTAAAACTCCCACTCTCCGCGCAGAAGAACAGTACCGTTTGCCGCAAAGTCCCAGTCCGATAAATCAATGGTTCCTGCGGATGCCCGCGGGCTGTCGTGCAGGGAATCCATGTTCTGGATATACCAGCAGACGGGGACAATGATGACTAATAATAAACTGACGATCTTCGTAATCCAATGCTTTTCCACACTGACTCTCCTCAGAAACACCTCTCTGCTAACGAACATAATTCGAGTTATTGGAGCACAATTCCTTTGTAAATCCTTTTCCAATTATCGCTTATTCTCCGTCTCCGTATGTTTTATAATTTATTCCTTCCGTAATATGATCAGGTTTACATACCTATATGTTAGCGGAAATAAACACAGGAAATCCATTGCATGATATGGGCTTGGCCAGCCTTCGATTGCTCATTACTCCGAACTCATGGTAAAAAGCGAATACCCTCTAGGCCGGTTATATGGAGGAAATACTGATATTACACAATACCGGAGTCTGAGCATTATGTTTGCCGGGGGTGGTATTGTTTCTACTACAGCGGACCGGCTTAAGTTTATGAAAGCATTGGCTCAACACGAGATTCTGAAAGAAGAGACTTTTGAAAAGATGAAGGATTGGGCGTAGTTTTTTATGGGTATAGATTATGGCTATGGACTAATGAATTTTAAAATCGTTCCCATATTCATGCCGAAAAAATATAATGTGTGGGGTAATGCGGGCTCAACAGGCACTTTTATGTTTTACCACCCAGCTACGGATACTTACTTAAATTGGCGGCCTTAATCAGCTTGGCTACAATAAAAAGGTATAATGATAATGTTAAAAACCATTGATAGACTTTTATAAAGTGCTTGTCGAAAAAAAATGAACTCACTCAGATTTGTTGCCAAGTGAGTTCTTCTTATGCACCTTTCAATCAAAATCGTACCTTTGCTCCTTAAACGGATCACCGAGCATTAGTTAAAGTACCCGTTGGAAGGTAAGAAAGCCTCATAAAGTGCCTCTGATCACATGTGCGAATAAGCTTATCCACTGGATATACGCGATATTATAACTAGTAAAAAATTTTCGCATAGCATAATTCCAGTTGAATAACCTTTCGCGTTGGCAACTTTAGAGGGTTATTAGGCATGTCTGCTAACATATCACAGAGGGATACCCTGTTTTACTGGTTATGTTAACATACTTTAATTGGTACACTTGAACAGGCTGCCGAAAATGTTGGCAGCCTAGTGTCGTTATGCTATCGTGTCCCGTTAGTGCAAAGAAGACGCGTCAATATATTGCTCTGTTGCATGCTCGCAGATTTGCATGCACAGCGAGGGTGGTCAGCTTCGTTAGGAATAGATCATCGGCCGGTCGATGACAAAAGTAAACAATCCGAATCTGAAGGCTAATGCGCCTCAACTCTTCGATGATGCGCTCCCATTCTTCATCCGTTCCCTCTTCGCCGACAAGCTCCTCTCCAACAAAAACCATTGAAGCCTCGGTTTCCATGAACCGCTTCACAAGCGCGCTGCGTGTCGTGACGGTTACAACACCCCCCTCCGATCTTCGCTTCTTCCAAATCCGTTTTTATGAAATTGTCCATAAATCCCACGCCGTACAGAAGACCCACCAAGCAATGCCTCACTTCACAAAGTCACTCTCTTGAGTCTGACCGTCCTTTGATACGAAGTCATCAGCTTTTCACATTTCTCTCTAAAGGCTCTGTTTCTTTTCTGAAAGCGGAATCTTCCCAGCGATCAGGCCAATATTCCGCTGATCCTCCCAACGGTAATGACAGTGCTTTTATCCTATAGCTTCGCCGATGCTGGTTTTCTCACAGCTTCTCAATTGCTTTCTTCTCACTCTGAGAAAAACCCCCATCAAAATGTACAAATAAAGCATTTTTTGAAATATGCCCCTGTGTTCCATCATCTTTTCTCTTTACTAGCATTTCATTTAAAGCCTGTGTTGCTTGTTCATTTGAAGCGTATATATACACGTTAATGTAACGCTGCTCCTTCGTTTTCAATGTTGCACTGGGGGTTAAGCTATTAAATGTTTCTTTCTCTATTGCAACTAAAGTGGAAGGAAGCCTCTCGGCTTGTAAACCATTTGAATTTAACGCCTTTATAGCAGAATCTACATTCCACTGCTGTGGAGACTGGTTACTACAAGCGCTTAAGGTAAGTATTATTAAAATAGCTACAATTATTTTTTTCACATCCATGGCTGCTCCTCTTTTGGGGATGAAGTGTATATATCGATACGCCATAATAATTGTAATTGCTTTGCCGTGTTAAACTTAGTTTACTGCGTTGGGATCTATAATAAATTTTACATCTCCACCAAGTTCTTGTTGAATCTTTTGCTTTGTTTCCGGAGATATATAATCAACTGTAAGCTCAACCGTATTATCTATTTCGTTGATGGCATTACTGATTGATTTCGCTCCGTCGGCCCTTATTAAATGCACATAATTTTCCAATCGTGATTGTTGCCCTTCAGGTCACTTTTTGAATGTTTAACTTTTCTTATTTTCAGAACATCTGAAGGTACGATTTGTTTTATTTCTTGAACCAGGCTTTTTGATACATCATCATCTTTACTAATACTAAGAACTATTTTTGGTTTGCCATTCTCTCTTTCGATATGAATTGAACCGTAGTTAGCTAGACGAGTGTCCTGACTAAATGCACCAAATTTTTGGTCAATGACGCTCAAATAGTTTTTTTGAAACTCCATCATCGTCTTCTGTTCCTGCGTCATATGTTTCCCTAGTTCTTGCTTAGACAAAGGTTTGTATGCGTAAACCTCTTTTATGTTTATTGATATACCAATGCAGGCTATACAAGCGACAACCATCGTACCAAGAAGGATCTTTGGTATTCTCTCCACCTTCTCGCCTCTCTAATTAAAATTCTTCATGTTAAATTAGACGTGAATTATCAAATTATGTTGCTTTATTTCAAAAGAAATAGGGATAGAGGTATATTGTTATAACCGGTGATCTACCTCTATATGTTTATCCTCCATCAGACTCATGAAAAAAAGAAAGTATCACGCACAGGTCAATCACGGATTTGTTCCACGTCTTGTACGTGCAAATATTATCTGTTCTATAGGAATTTTAACGTGAATAAGTCTCGCTTAATAAATCAGCAAGTTTTTTCCTTCCAAGTACGCGACAAACGGATTTATTTTGGTAATTTTCATTTGATGTATACACCTTGTTCCTTTAAGTCCTCGCATCTCCCCCTTTAATGAGTGATCACGAAGCCTTGTCTACATCGTTAAATCGCTGTCCTGTTCATTCCATTAGGAATAAACAGAACAACAACCTGCTACATCTCATTTTCGAACCATCAATATTACCGTTTCCACATGTGCCGAGTAGACAGTGAAAACAAATTTTAGTGTCCGCTGTAATGGTGTTTGCTCAAGTACATTTTTGGGGTGTGACATAAGACTACTGATGCGGTAAGTAAACCTTGGTGAAAGTACATGAACATGAACTTATAACGCCCCGATTATGGGGCTTTTGTTGTTTTGTCCAATCATACCGCTCAATAGCGTCATAAAATGAGGGAACTATTAGATTTTTTTCATTTTGGGGGTGACAGTAGCTAGAACTATGGAAAAAATAGGAAGCCATATCAAAGGTAAAAGAGTCATTGGGATAGGTGCGAGACGAATTGTATATGACCTTGGTAACGGTAATGTAAAGAAAGTTGCGAAATCAAAGTATGGGATAAAGAGCAATAAGAGGGAAGTAATCACATATCGTTCGTCTTCACCTTCTGTAAGAAAGCATCTTGCCAATATTATTGACTTTGAAAATGGATATAAATGGATAATAATGACGAGATTTAATCGGGACCTTCCGAAATCCAAAGAATATAGAAAGAAACTTTACGGACTAAGAGCAAAGTTTAGGAAAAATGGAATTATTCCATATGAGATTCTGACTCGTCAGGGCAGACCAAATTATCAAAATGTGCGTTTGAAGCAAGATGGAGAGATTGTTGTAATTGATTATGGAAATTTTAGATTCCGAGGTATAAAAGTATAGGCTCTTAAGTTACTGTACGTACCAAGAATTCATCAAAATTTTGTATGGAGCAGACGAAGGTAAACTATGCCGCGACAACAAATTGCATTTCATTCGGCACTGGGTGGGGGTCAAATAAGAAGCCGTATAAGCCCTGTAGGGCATAGCAAAAGAGCCTCCCTCTTTGTGGGTGGCTCTGCCTTTATAAGACCTTATACAGCCCCATAATGGCTTTCAGACTGTCCATTTGTGAATTGAGTGAACAGGTAAAGCCAAACTCCGTATATCCTTTTACTGGTAAACGCTTCGGCTCAGTAAAAGCTATGATAAAGGCGGCTGTGCCACACTTGGTACAATCGGAAATTAGGGGAGGTTGGGGAACTGGAAGTTATGATAGTAAAGCTGTCCGAACTTAATTAGCCGCCATACATTAAGGGAGAACTTTACCCCGTGGTGCTGTACTACTTGTTCTCAGTTCTTCTCTCTTCTTTAAGGTAAGTTCTTAGGGAAGCAAAATCTCTAGGTTTTATCTAGGGAAAATGAGCATAAGAAGGAAAAATATTTCCATGAATATCTGATTGGAGGGAAAATAAATTCCATGTACAGGGAAATATTTTTCCTTGTGGAAGGAATTTATTTTCCTTTCGCCTTGTTATTACATTGCCTTGATTCGTTCAAGGAACTAATCAAAACTCTTGAACTGACGCTCTTGCTTTTCTTCTCTTTGCGAACTCTGCACGTTATCTTCCCTAGCTTGCTGCACTTTCAATTCTGCCTGACTCTTTTTGTCTTTGAATGACCGTTCTTCATACGGGGTATGTTTGCTTCCCGTCTCTAGGTAGCGTTGGACATTATAAAGCGCATCACAATCAGCCATTAGAAATGCGGTTGGGGTGATTTTATCAGTCGGCGGATAGTTCACAAAGAACGCTTCGATGTGCTTCTTCATCGTTGGCTTTTGCATGGCTCTTTCATCGTCTCTATAATGATGCTGTAATTCCTTGATGCAATCCTCAACACTTTTACCAGTCTTTTGGCTCTGTCTAGTGCTATGATTCTTTCCAGTAACCTTCCTGTATTCTTGGAGGAAGCAAGACACGAAGTCAGCTAATGACCATGACTGAACATCATCGGGTAAAGCGGTCACAGTCGGTGAAGACTTGACGGTTTTGTTAGTCTTAGGCTTAGCTTGTCTAGTCCCTATGCAAGCCCTCCCATCGGCTTGAAGTGCATCACTAAGGTAACTGCGATAGGCTGTTAGAATCGTCTCGCGTTGGCTCTCAGCGGCGTTCTTTAGCCTAGGAGCATAACATGTTCTACGGCTTGTACGGCGGCTGTAAAGGCTACTAGCAAGCTATCCGCTTCCTGTCCTACCTGTAACTCAGTGTTGGCAATCACTTCATTTTCAATATAACTGAGTAGCACGAACGGATTATTTTCAGGACGGTCAGCGATACTGAAAACGAACTCGCCGCTGTCCCCTCTCTGCATAGAGAAGGCTTCAATGAATCCATACTGCTTCAAGCGTTCGGCGTAGTTCTTTACTGTTTTGTCATCTTTGTTCCCGAATAACCTCTTTAGAAGGAGTCTCGACATGGCAACTTTTGTTGGAACTTGGGAATGGGCGGTATTAACCCGATTCATAATAAGTCCAAGCAACTTCAATGAATCCCCTGTTAGGCGGCTACAACATGCTACTTCATTCGGAAGGGAGTAGAATCCGTTGTGGTATAGTATGAATCTACCTGTCATTACCTTCGCCCCCTTCTGTGAATGTATTCTGTAACGGCTGAGCGGCTTATCATGTAAGAGCAGGTCTTACCCTCGCCAATCTTAACAGTTGTCAAGCTGACGTGCTTGTATCGCTCTCAGAATCGTTCTTGGGCTTACTCCTGCAAATTTGGCGGCTTCTTTACGACTCAATATTTCTTTCATATCCTGTTCCCCCTTGTAGTGGTATAAGCTTGATAGGCTAAAGAAGCAGGATGGGGCTTACGTCTGTTGTGGTTACGTGAAACGAGGGAAGGCGTTCTGTTCTTCCCACATCATCGGCTATAATACGTTACTCGCGGCGGTGAAGAATGACCTAAAGGAACTGATTGGCAGTAACGTCAGATTGGACAGGCTATTCGATGCTGTGAAAGGGAATGTTGGTCTAAAACAATCCGCTCTAATCAAAGAGTTACACAAGCTGAATAAGCAACAAGAACAGTTAGAGAAGAATGTACAGGGACTTATCACCCTCTTCTCTAATCAGGCTCTTACCCTTGAACTGGTTACCGCCCAAAATCAACGTATTCAGGCAGAACAACAAGCCCTTGCCAAACGTAAAGCGGAACTGGAATCCATTCTCGAAACACAAAAAGACACGGAAGAGCAATTCCGTGCCTTTCAGAAGCAAATTGCGTTGTTTGCACAGCTTGACATTGATGATGAGCAAGTTCTAAAACAATTGCTTCATCAGGTCATTCATAAGATAGAAGTCCATCAAGATGGCTCTATCAAGATTCACTACAATATTGCCCACCCTCAGGGAATGGGTGAATTATTGCAGGGGGCTTAGTCGGAAGCCCCTTTCCATTTAAGTAACACTGTCACCTCCACATGTGTGGTTTGCGCAAAATTGACAACCTATCGATGTGGCAGTATTCGCTTATCATTTATACAGTTCGGTACACCGCAACCATGATCTCCGCCGCACATAATAATAATTTCTCAGAACATGGTAAATTCCAACACAATGCCGCCGCTGATAATATTTATACTTCAATCTTTCCAGTATAAAATTTATTGATTAGAACTTCATCTACACTATTTATTTCATCTCCGATATGAATTGTTTTGTTAACCTTAATATACCTATTAATATCAAATAGATTCAAATTCAAATTCCTCTTTGTATAAAACTCCTTAAGAATTTGTATCTGAGGAGGGGAATTTAAAAACTGAATTGTATTTTCAACTGTTATCTCTCCATTATAGATGTCAAATTTATCTGTATACTCCCTTTTATAATCTCCGTTATTAATCAACATTAATGAAGGAGGTTTCCTATCTATAAACATTGTAAAAGCAGATTCATCAATTATATGGACTCCATTAATATGCATTGGTGTTCCAATCATGGAGGTAGTTAATAAAATACGATGGGTATTCTTTATAATAAAATCATCGTTTAATTTGAGTTGTTCCTTAACTAGACTAATATTACTACTGAAAAAATCAGCTATTCTGTTTAATTGGAAAGTTTCCTTATATAATTTATATATATGATTTGCATGCTGTCGTGTTGTAAATGGCTGCACATGAGCCTTACACTCTACGAAAAAAATATCATTCTCGATCATAAAGGCTACATCACATTCATACTCTGTCTCATCAGTTTTTTTATATAGTCTAGAGTTTCTTATCTTATTTATGTTAAAACCTGCTTTTACTCTATTTTCAAAACCTTCACCTTTAAAATCCAAATTAACATTGCTGTTAAGAAAATTAGAAGCAAGGGCCCTTGCTACATCAACATTCGCAGTGAGTGATGGCAGAACTACTAATTGGTCATCAACGGGAATAAACGGACAATCTACTAGATCTTGTGATTTATTATTAAAGGTGAAAAAATCCATTATGACACTAAATTCAACACTAGAAAATCCATTATTTTTGTAAAGCTCTTTCCACATTTTTTTTGTTTTGCTTATGCAAACCTCCTTTAATTTATGACTATTTTTTTTCATGTTTCTGTTTAAAAAGTTTTTACTCTCTTTTATTAATAATTGGTATGCATCAATCCATTTCGATAGTTTTATATTCTCCACTTTTTCTTCTAAAGTTGGTGATCCAAAATACAAAGCTGCAAATAGATATGTCAATCGATCAGTTGTCTCAGAAAGAATATCTTGTCGTTGATCCTCCTTTTTTATTTTAGATACTATTTCACCTAGGGCACTCATTTGCCAACCTTCTCGTAGATTATTAAATCTATCATTTGATATTAAATTATTTAGTTCGAACTCAGTATCTAGTATTTCTAAAGAGGTCCGCCCGTTCGAGTTTAATGTGATATCTAAATTTGAGTATTTCCAATACTCTAGAAGATCATTTATCTCATTCCAATAAGAGCTAAAGAAAATATGACTTTTTGATACCTCTAGAAATAATGGATTAATAGATTTCTTACTTCCGCTAAATTCGTAATCTTTAAACATAAAGTATTTTAAAATCATACCTGAAGACTCAATTGCAGTATCCCATAATGCAGTTTTCTGATTAAGATTATAACTTTCATGCGCATCACTATTTAATAAACTTAGATAGCCCTCTAAAGATAACAAATAAGAAACAACTTGATACTTATAGTCCATTTTTTCAAATTTATTAAAGAAGTCTGTTCGCATTTGATTAAAGATACCTATTATGTCTTCAAGATTGGAAGATTCAGTAATTAAAGCATCTATTTTTTCTTTTTCTTCAATAGTAACTTTAGATAGTAGCTGCTTAATCAAATCATTAAATATTTTCCCATGTTTTTTGCTGCCGTAAAGGTTCACAGCAATACCAGAAGCCTTTAAGATTCCAATGACTACTTCGATACCGTGAGATTCTAATTGGTTCTCTATGAACTTTATTAAGTTATCGTATCCTTTTTTTGCTTCATTCTCTGCTTTGTAAAAGTTAAATCTTTCAGGATTTGAAAATATCATTCCTATCTCTCCTCAACGATCTCTAGAAAGAACTTATTTCACTGAACCTATAAAAATCAAATTCCCTCAGCATATTGCTGCTTGTACCGTTCACCAAATCTATTTTCGACAAGTTTCTTCAATCCCCTTCCATTTCCTGAATATTAATATCTTTCACTTCTGCCCTACAGTATCTGTACATAAGGAAAGCCTAAGCGCTGACTCCACTTAGGCTCTATCAATTATAATGAAAGGTAAAAGCTAATCTGAAATACTACTTCCTTACGAGCGGCACACAACACTCCACATGTGCCGTATGCGGAAACATTATTATCCGTCCAAAACTTCATTAGTTCGTGTGCGTATCGTGTATTCAGTTCTTCTCAGTCTCCCACTAATCAACAAAAAGAACTCACTCAGATCTATCGCTGAGTGAGTTCTTCTTATGCACCTTTCAATCAAAATCATACCTTTGTTCTTTGAACGGATCTCCGTACATATGGTACCCATTACGCTCCCAGAAACCTGGCTTATCCTTCTCCATAAACTCAATTCCGCGAAGCCATTTGGCGCTCTTCCAGAAGTAGAGGTGCGGAACGACCATCCGAACCGGATATCCATGCTCCGGAGTCAAGAGTTCTCCGCCGTGCTTGATGCCGAAGAAGCTGGTTTCGCGCAGGAAGTCAGCTATCGGCAGATTCGTCGTCCAGCCCTGCTCAGCGTGCAGCATCACGTACTGCGCCTCCGGCTTCAGCTTCACCCGCTCCATGATCGTGGATACAGCAAGGCCTTCCCATACGTTATCCAGCTTAGACCAAGTGGTTACGCAATGGATATCGTTCTTGAACTCCTGCCGCGGCAAAGCCATAAACTCGCTGTAGCTGATGGCGGCCTCTTCCTCCACCAATCCGAAAATGCGCAAATCCCACTTACTCATATCCCTATAATAAGGTACGCTGCCATAATGAAGCACCGGAAAGCCGGCGGTCAGCGTTTGGCCGGGAGGGATTCGGTCCGCCTCCGAAGCTCTTCCTTGTGATGGTTGTTCGAAGCTCATTTGTTTCACTCCTTTTCATTAATTGGCGCCATATCACCTGACGCAGTGGGCAAGGTAACTTCAATCGTCGTTCCTACATTGATTTCGCTTTCGATAGTAATTTTTCCTCCGTGATGTTCGATGATTTTGTGACTGACCAAGAGCCCAAGTCCAGTCCCGGATTCTTTGGTAGAATAGAAGGGCTCGCCGATCAGTCGTAGCTGTTCCTTGGGTATGCCGCACCCTTGATCGCTAATGCGAACGATGCCTTGTGAGTCGCCCCCCGATTTCAGCTCAACGTCGATTCGGCCGCCCTCTGTCATCGACTCCATTGAATTCTTCAAAAAATTAATGAATACCTGTTTGATCTGACTCCGATCGCAGAGAATCATTAGCTTCCCGGCGGGCTTATTCAAACCGATTTCAATGTCTTGGAGCATCGCTTGGGCTCCAAGGAGGAGCACCACATCATGTAAAATGGCGGACAAGTCCGCCCTTTTCATTTGAATCGCTTGCGGCTTGGCCAGCATCAACAGCTCGTTGATGATCAGCTCAATACGTTCCAGCTCCTCTAACATGATGGGCAAATATTTGCTATGATATTCCACCGAACGACTCATGAGCTGAACGAAGCCCTTCAAAGCCGTCAGCGGGTTACGAATTTCGTGAGCGACACCGGCAGCGAGCTGGCCGGCAATCGTAAGTTTCTCCGATTTGAGCAGCAGCTCGTCTTTACGCTTCTGATCCGTAATGTCCTTGGCAATAATGTAACATCCCACCTGCTTGCGGCTTACAAAGATTGGAGCAGGCGTCACCAACAGATCAATGATGCCCCCCTGCCTGTGGCGAATTTGGATCTCGGCGCTGTTGAAATAGCCCTCGGACTTGATTCGCTGAATCAGCTGCTTCGCCCAATCAGCTTCTTCTTTGGTGGTCAGATCCGTATAATGCATACCGATCAAATCCAGTGCCGTATAACCGGATATTTGTTCTGCAGCCGGATTGACGGAAGTAATAATCCCGTGCATGTTCAGGGAAATGACCCCATCTAAGTTGTATTTTTTTAGCGATATGTATCTGTCCACGCTTTCTTCCAGCATTTGAAGCATCAGCTTCTGGTTCGTAATATCCTGGACCGTTCCATGAAGCTTGCCCTCTTGGCGTTTCTCGTTCCTCGTGGCGACTCCTTGCATCCGAATATGTTTTACTCTGTTATTCTTCAGAGTGACCAAGCATTCCAGATTAAAAGGGCTTCCAGCCAAGGCCCCTTGGATAGCCGTATAGACCGCTTCCCGGTCTTCCGTATGGATCAGCTCCAGAAAATTCCCGCAAGTCCCGTCAAATGAAAGCGAATTCGATTCAAAAATACGATACGTTTCATCCGAGAGCGTAAACCTGTCTGCGGCGATGTCCCATTCCCAACTGCCGAGGCCTGCAATACGCTGCGCCTCCGCCAAGCTGCGTTGGCTGTTCCTCAGCGCTGACAGCATCTGTTCGCGTACCGTGATATCACGTGCGACGTATATCGCTTTTTGCCCAGTTCCGTTTGCATCCCAAATGCTCTTTACCGTCACTTCAAACCAGGCATACCTTCCGTCTTTTCTACAGATGCGGCAATTAAAGCGTTCCTCGTCCAACGTTTTTTCCCTGCTCAGCAACCAAACATCCTCAGGGTGCAAGAATTCTCTCACATGCCTTCCCAGGATATCCTCTGGTTTGTAACCAAGAAGCTTCCACAGCGCTGCAGGAGAAACATAGCGGAATATCCTGTCCACACCGTAGCCGATAATGTCTTTACTATGCTCCGATATCAGTTCAAGCAGTTCGGCAATCTCCGGATGGGGAGCCTTGACTACTTGATCCCTTGGCGTTTCGCTTACGAACACGTGTACATAGCGCTTCCCCTCCGGCTCACCAGGAATCAGTGAAACCTCGATGGAGACTCTCAGGGAATGACCAAGCTTATGAATATACCGTTTCTCGAATGGCTGAGAATGCATCGAACCCGACAGCAGAGAAAGGACAGAAGCATCCGTAACGGGCCGATCACCGTGAAATGTAATGTCGGGTTCCTGCATCTTCAGCAGCTCTTCATCCGTGTAGCCTAACAATCGGGTGAAGGCTTGATTCACTCTGATAAAGCTTCCGTTTAATGAAATCACCGCCATACCGATCGGTGCAAAAGCAAAACTGTGTTCAAACCATTTGTTCTGCTCCATGGATAAGATCCCTCCTCCACAAATGAACCCCGTGAATGCGACATCATGTTAAAATTACGGGTACAGCTGCTTTATCTTACGATGTTCATGAAGTGCCCGGTTAGCGTAAACCACCCGGCTTCCGTGACTTCTAAACGAGGTGAGAACAAGCTCTATCCATCCGAAGAGCTCTCTAAAGGAATTAAATCGCATTCCATCTATCGAAGGCTAATGGGATATCCCATTCCTGTAAATTAAAATTTCGGTCTGGAAAAGAATGCAACCGTTTTTCTTCGCAAGCTTGGCTTGATCCAAAGAAGTGATTCTATAGCCATTACCCCCAATCCTAACCCGACAATCAATGTTCATTACAAAAATTTTACATTTATGAAGCTGTTATACCATTTCAAAGGCGAATAGCATTATGATAAGATAGGAATGCCTTTTTTGCCATTCATCATTTCATCATTCTGGGGGAATTCCGTGTGACGTCTAAGTCCAAAATGGGTTGGCTCTGCTTATCCATTATAGCTTTTGCCGGGTTGCTGGGCTTTGCGATTTATTATGAATCAGCTATATATTTATACGCAGCAAGTGCACTTCCAGTTGTGATCGTTCCTCTGCTGCCTGATATGATCAAGAACCAATATGCGGACGCAGTCCCCAAGAAAAGCGTACGGTTCGTCAAGCTGACGGTCGGCGGCGATCCGATACTGGCCATTTCGTTCACTCCCGGTTTTATCCGTTGGAACCGTGGAACCGGCAAGCTGTTTTTTCATTTGAATCAAATGAGCGAGATACCGGAGCTTACCGGAATTCCCGATCGCCATCAGGGAACCAAGGAAGCCTCATTAACCGTACTCCCTTTTGATTTGTCCCTGCATCCCCGCAAGCAGGGCTGGGTCGGTATTGATCTATGCCAGCTCGCGCAACGTACGGGCAGCTTGCCATGTACTACAAGTGAAGTGACGCGGCTCCTGATTCGCATGAGCGACTTGGAAGCCGTAGCTATGCAGCTGTTGTCCTCGTCCGGATTACCCTCTGGCGCAGACAAGCAGCAGCAAGCGTAGGACTCACCCGGTAACCGTGCCGAAAGTCAGAAATAGCGGATTGCAAGAAGACTTCACCCTCGTGCTTTGACCCCCGGAAAGACGGGATTACAGCTGATGAAGCGCTTATTGAATCCGCTATTTTTTGTAGCCATTCGCTCTTTAATCCTATATCTCTTCTACCTTTGAAAAGCCGCACAGATAGTGCCCCAATGTCCGTACCATCGCTCCCGTGCCGCCCTGCGGCTCCGGACCCCGTTCGCTCCACAGCCACGCCGTGCCCCCCGTATCCAGATGCACCCAAGGGGTCGTTCCCGCGAAGAAGCCGATGAACAAGCCGGCGGTAATGCTGCCGGCCCAACGATCCTTGGACGCGGCATTCTTGATATCCGCTACCCGGCTTCTCAGCATGTCATGGTATTCCGGATAATTAGGAAACGGCCATACCTTCTCTCCCGCCTGCCGCGCATAGGACAGCAGCTCCTGCAGGAACGGCTCGTCGTTGGACACCGCGCCGGTGGCTACATCGGCGAAGCTTACGAGCACCGCGCCGGTCAGCGTGGCCACGTCGATTAGCCGGGTAGCTCCCAGCGCTTTGGCGTACAGCACGCCGTCCGCAAGCACAACGCGTCCTTCCGCGTCCGTGTTCAAAATTTCCACCGTCTGTCCGTTCATGGCGGTGATGACATCGCCCGGCTTGAATGCAGAACCGGATGGCATGTTCTCCGCGGCGGGAATGACAATAAGCGCGTGAATCGGCGGCTTCAGCCGTCCCAGAGCATGAATGAGACCTAGCAGCACCGCGGCGCCGCCCATATCGCTGATCATCTCCTCCATCCCCTCCGGCTTCTTCAGGGAGATCCCGCCCGTATCGAACGTAATCCCTTTGCCGACGAGGCCGATGACATCGGCGTTCTCATCATCCGTCCCACGGTAGCGGACAGCGATCATCCGCGGCGGGTTGATGCTTCCCCCGCCAACAGCGGCCAGGCCGCCCATCCCCTGCTCGCGAATGCCGTGCTCATCGAGCACCGTACATTCGAGCCCGTAGCGGGCGGCTAAGGTTTGCGCTTCGCGAGCGAGCGTATCCGGCAACAGATAGTTGCCGGGCAGGTTCGTGAGATCGCGCGCGTAATGCGTCGCCAGAGCCATGGCGTACGCGGATTCCAACGAGCGGCGCAGCCCGGCGCGCTCGTCCACAGTCGCCCTGCCGCACAGCAGGGCGACCTCCTTGAGCGCGGGCGGCGCCGCACCGCGCGAAGCGGCGAAGCTCGGCATGCGGTAGCAGCCGAGCCAGAGCCCCTCCGCGAGCGCAAACGCTAGCTCGCGAACGGCCGCGCGCCCGGCGCGCGGCAGCGGCGCCGCAAGGCGCTCGAGCCCGTGGCCGAGCGCGGCGCGGGCCGCATAGACGCCGGCATCGCGCCAGGCGTCTGTGCCTTCGGCGCGGGCGGCTTCGCCCAGCCCGCACAAGAGCAGGGCCTGATAGCCTGGCATCAGGCCCAGTGTGGGCAGCGCCTCGGTCTCCCCGAGGCGGCCCGTAAACCGCCCTCGCGCCGCAAGCTCGCGGACTGCGCGGACAACCTCCGCCGGCACCTGCGTACCGGCAGAGGTCGTCCACGCGTCCGACTCCAGCGCCTCCCGCGTGATAAACACAGCGAGTGCCTCTGGGGCACCCTCGACCTCTTCGCCGTACGCATCTGCTTCGTTCTCGACCCCCGGCCCATCCCATACGGGATAAATCCTCAGGCTGATCTCTTGTGTCACATATCGATCAAGCGGTTCCAATTGGTTCATTCCTCCATCCCCACGGGCACTTATTCCCGCAATCCGCGGTTTACTCCTATTCTCAGCCGCTTAACCGTAATACCCGGCCGCCTCCATCACCATTTGCCGCATAGGCAATTGATATGGACACTGCTGCTCACAAAGCGGCTTGTCCTTACAAGGCTCGTAATCGGCACAAGATAATATGTTATCCTTATTCGTCTGGTAAAATTCGTCACCCTTCGGCAATAACCCCAACGTCTTGCGGATCTGACTGGAGATCATCACATCAGGAATCTTAATATCTAGCGGACAGGAACAGTAGTTGCAGCGCCGACAGTTATGGCTCCCCAGCTCCGCAGCCAGGTCTTCCAACTCCCGTCGCTCGTCGTCTCCAATTTCCTCGCGGATGGCAGCCAGGTTCTCCTTGACCTCATCCACACTCACCATACCCGAAAGCACAACGTTCACATCTTGACTGTGCGGGAAACGCATCGCCTTAGATACAGGCTGAATAAATCCTCCTGACAGCGGTTTCATCGCTGTTTTGCCCATATGCAGTTTGGTTGCCTCGGGGATAAGCTCATTCAGCGAAAAGGGCTGCGCCAAATTCAAATGAAACAGCACTTGATCGAACTGTCCTTTGACGATCCACTTCGCAAGCAAATCCGGCCGGTGTCCGGTGATGCCGATGTAACGCACATGTCCTTTACGTTTCATCTCCAGCGCCGCTTCATACGACCCGCCTTCGTTCATCGCCGATTTAAACTCCTGAACCGTATTAACGTAATGAATCTGAACCAAGTCAATAACGTCGGTCTTCATTCGTTTCAAGCTGCGCTCCATATCTTCCATCGCACTGGCGTAATCCCGGTTCTTCGTCTTCGTCGCCAGAAAGTATTCCGAGCGGCGGTGTGAAATGCTCTCCCCGATAATCTCTTCACTGTTTCGATAGCCTGCCGCTGTATCGATATAATTAATCCCTTCATCCAGCGCGTAATTCAGTGCCGCCTTGGCTTGCTCGAAAGGCACTCCGGGTAGATTCATCGCCCCAAACCCGAGCGAGGATACGCGGTGGCCCGTATGGCCGAACATCGTATAACGCATCGCAGATTCCCCCTCTATCCTTGCATCGACACCTTGAGCCATGCTCTTTATGCCATTATATTACGACACCCGGTAAAAAAACAGTCTGCAGGAAATCTCATTCCAACAGACTCATACGTACCCACAGAATCATTTTATCTCCTATCTCCCTTCAGTCCCGTTAGCGCTTCCGAAGCCTTGGCATGCCTTCTCTTATACGCTACCACCATTTGTCATCCCATTGACTTGTACTTTTCCATATCATACTAGGATGTGAGTAATTAAGGGGCCAACCCCCATTTATATCGGTCATCCGGGAAAAAACATAACAGCCGGCGCGCGCTGCACCGGCTGTTACGAAGGCTACGGTCCAGCGTTAAAGGCATCCGTATCCGTGCTCTTCATTCTATTGGCGTTCATTAAAGAGGGGTAGGGTGAGCGAGCGATGCCAAGTTTTCGTCCATTCCCCGTTGTCGTTTCGCAGCGCTTGACGTTCAGAATTTGAATCTTCTCTCGAGTCTCGTTCATCGTCCCGATTCTTGCGATCGTCTTCCCTGTCCTTCTCATTTTCCTTACGCTTGTCCTCTGCTTTTTCCCGCTTCTCCTCTTCCTTTTTTCGCTTCTCCTCGGCCTTCTTTTTCTCATCTTCAAGCCGTTTGCGAAGGTCTTCTTCCTGCTTCTTCTTTCTCTCCTCGTCCTTCTCGCGCTGCTCTTCTTGCTTCTTGCGCGCCTCTTCTTCTTTTTTCTTCTGCTCTTTTAAGCGCTTCTCTTCAGCCTCACGGCGGCGCTCCTCTTGGCTCTTTCTGCTATCATTGTTGCTGCCGGAACTCCACTTACCGTCGTCGTCACGGTCGTCCCTATTATCTCCTTGATGCCCGGTGCCTGTTCCTCTGGAGCCAGGTTGTGTTACAGACGGATTAATTGAACCTGGCCTGACATTGACCGATCCGGAGTTCTTTGAATCATCGTCATCTTTATCATCATCCCGGTCATGATCTCTGCCATTATTTCTATTGTTCTCTCTGTCGTCATCACGATCATCGTCATCGTTGTCATCATCTTTATCTCTGTTGGTTTTCCCTTCGATAGACGGAACCGTCGACTTCTTCTCATCGGTCTTGAAGTCATTATTGCCCTGTCGGTTTTCCGTGTTGTTCCTGTTCTTATCGGCCTGTTCCCGATTTTTCAGCCACTCCTGGAGCCTCTTATCCAGCTCCCCCGATTTTTCTTCCTCAACCAACTGTTTGATGGCTTCCTTGGTCGGAACACGGTCGGGTGCCATGATTTGAGCCACTTCCGGGTTTTCTTTTGAAATGTTAAGCACAGATTTTGTCTTCAGCTCGTCAAGGGTAACAACAGCACCGCTGCTTTTTGCATTCAGGTACACCGTATATTTACCCATGGACACGCCGTTCTGAGCGGCGGCTTCACGAACTTCCTGAGGTGCGGCAAAAGAGGCTATCTGGTAGGATTCTACTTGCGTCGGATGCGATGTTTGTATGTATTCCGTCACCTGGATGCGCAGCTTCTCTGCAATCTGCGTGTCGCTGACCTTACCGCTAGGATCAATTACGGTGCTGGCTATAACGATTTCGGCCTCCCCTTTGGAGAACGCCGTTTGTTCAGCACTGCTCAAAATACCAGCCGTCACCGTCTCCAGCGGCTTTTGCTTATAATCGACCGCTTGTATCAGCTGCTCGCCATCTTCATTCAAACCTCGAAGCTCAAGCACTCGCTCCCGTATATCGATGCCCATCTCCACGCTTGGGTTAATGTCGATCGATATATAAGCGACCACCTCCGGGCTTCCGAGTTTGCCCTGAAAGCTCGCGAACAGCACCAAACAGAACACCACGGCTGCCACGATGGCCGAACGCCCGGCAACAGACGGGCTCCTCCAATTAAGGCCTTCATCGGCATAGGTGATTTCATCGCCGATTTCGCAGCTTCTTTTCTTTCGGGCTACCCGCTGAAACCGTCCGTCCGAACGCATCACTATGATGTTTTTATCCGTGATTTCCATCACGATTCCTTTATTCATTCGTGTCCCCCCCTTCTTCCGAGTCGCCTCTGATTTGTAAATAATCTCTGAGATATGGATATGGCCCGATATAGATCAGAGCTACAGCAATAATAAACTTGCGGTTGCGTTCCAACGTCTTGCGCGACACCTGCACTTGATCCAGCAATTCCTTAATGGGAAGCATTCGCTTTGACAGCATGGTCTGCATCAGCCCCGCATCCTCGGACAGCTTCTTCGCGATCCCAAAGAGCGCCTGACGTGAATCGTCATGCTTTGGTGAAGCGTCGACCAGATCGGCAAACCCGATTCCGAAATCGGACAAGGAGCGGTTTAACTCGATGATTTCACTACGTCGCTCAAGGCTTCCTTGCTGCTTCTCATATTGTTCAATGGCCTGGTGAATCTCGATGGGATTGACGATATTGTCTTCCTCGTCCTCCACCTCGAACGTGCTGTAAGGAATCTGCTGTGAGAACCGCTGCTCCTTGCGGACATAATCGATAAGCCGACGGCGGATCACCTGTTCAGCAAAACCGAGAAACGAACGTCCTGCCTGAGGAGAAAATTGATTGATCGCCTCATTAAAAGCTCCGAGCGCAATGCTGAACTCATCGTCCCGGGACGGATCCACATATCTTTTACAAAATCTGCTCGTCACCTTGGCAACATACGGCTGATAATCCGTAATAAATTGGTTGCGAAGGCGTAAATCACCCTCTTGAATACGAATTACGATTTGTTCCGGCGCTTGCTTTTCCGCGGTTTCCGGGTGGGGAGACTGGCGTTTTCCTAAAAATTTCTTAAATAAAACGAGCAGCAATCGTTCCACCTCACACTATAGATTTTTCGCTGATTTTCTAACGATTACGGGGGTAAGCTCCGCGCTTCCCCTCCTAAATTTTCACAATCATTTGAATACTGAAGTTTTGGACCTTCAGGCACCCCGAAAACAAAAAAACGTCCCTTCTCGAGCCGCATATTACTGCGGTTCGGCCCCGATGGCTTGGGCTGCATTCACTATGCGGCCGTAAGCGCCGCTCCAGGCATAGGAGCACAGGCCGACAAGCGGCCTTATGCCCCTGCCGGGAGGAAGCGGGCTAATGAAGGGACGTTATGTTTAATACGGCCTAGGACAGGCCTCGCATGGTTTTTTTGCTCTTTAGCTTATGCTGCCGCTGGCTAAGTACGTTCAGCCGCTTCTTCAGCTGTCGTTCCCATTCGGCGTCCCCGATTTCTTTGGCCACCATAAGAAGGTCCAGAGCCATGTCGATCTGACTCCGTACGACCTCAAGCGGTTCCTCATCGTCGTTGTTTACGCAATTCTCAAAAAGATTGGACGGATCTTGGCCGTCTACGTATTCCCCAAAATCAACTTCAGGAGCACCGTCGCCGTGCGCGTACTCGGCTAAAATTTCATATTCGTTCTCTACGAGATGGTGCACTTCCACACGGTGGCACACTGGGCAGAATAGTAGAGGCACATTGTGAATATGCGTTCTTATATGCTTTAACGTCCCTTTCGTTCCCAACATGCTGGCACCGCAGCAAAAGCTCATCGTGTTCGCCCCCTGATCCCTATCCGAAGTTATCTCAACCTATATCAATTCGCGTCATATTCGTTAAAAGACAAAATACACATGTGGGTATCCTAAGTTGTATTCGACCAAAGGATACAAAAATCCTCTTTTTTCTTTTAGATGAAAGCCAGTTAATTGTTACCTATCTCATTCATTCAAGCACTCGTGTTCCAGGATTTGGCTAAGCGCGAAGTAATGAGTACTTATTCCAACTGTATGACAGGAGACCGAACATTTATGTTATAACGTGGGCAGACCAAGTCTTTTGCTTTCCGCTGACGACTTTCCGTGGGGATGTTAAATACGTATCAAAATGCATTCTAAATGCTGGGCAGTCAGCATAAAGTAATGTATCGATTTCTACAACGATAAATCCGCTGCCGGCACGCTGCAAGCAGACGGATTTTTCGTTCTTAGCCATGAAAGGAGAGATGAGCATATGAAGCTGCTTCCGATCGGCTCGAAGCAGATCGCATTCGTGAGATATGATGACCAAGCCTCACAAATGCACATTCAGTATCATACGGGTCAAACGCTCACTTGCAGTGGCATTAAGCCGGATCAATATCAATCGCTGCTGCAGTCCCCTAACCGGTACGATATGATCATGAAGCTGACAGGTGATAAAAGATTTTTTCCCCCACACACATAGCAGACGCATACGGCATAACATAACCAATCAAGACTTCACCCAATCTCCACTTGGCTGGCTCCGGACATCGAAATAGATGTGCCCCGGCTGCAGCTTCGGGTTGGAGATTTTATTTTGCCTGTATACGCTCTAGAAAACCGGAAATAATAGGTTGATAGGTTCGAAGTCCGATCACACCCTGAAATTTTGCATAAAGTGCGCCGGTATCCGTTATCATCGTTTTTTCATGGATTGACCGGATTGCCATAAAAAGGTACTCTAAAAAGATAGATTGCATTCTGGATAGAGAAGGATGTGGGTAGATTGCCAAGACATTTAGTCATCGGGAACGGCAAGTTTTTGATCAACTTGGATCGTCATACGTATATGCGCGATTTATACTATCCTTATGTAGGCCAATTAAACCACGTCAGCGGCTATCAGTGCAGAGTCGGTCTGTGGGTAGACGGCGCATTCAGTTGGCTCGCCGACCCGGAGTGGAATATTGAACTTTCGTATGCAGAGGATTCGCTGGTCACCGAGGTCAAAGCCTCCCATTATCATCTGGGAATTACCCTGCTGATCAATGACGGTGTTCACCAGCGTGAAGATATTTATTTGAAGCGTGTGCAAATTCATAATCATTGGGACAAAGTGCGCGAAGTCCGCATGTTCTTTAATCAGGATTTGGTCATTAACGAGACCGAAGTCGGCGATACGGCAGCCTATTATCCGCAGAACAATACGGTGTTTCATTATAAAAAGGACCGCTATTTCATGTTTAACGGGCAGACGGGCAGTGAAGGCCTGTTTCAATATACGACAGGGGTCAAACGGTTTTACAACGCCGAAGGGACTTGGCGGGATGCGGAGGATGGCCATCTGATGGGCAACGCGATTGCCCAAGGCTCCGTTGACAGCACGATTAGCTTCCGACTGCATGTTCCCCCGAATTCAGAGGAATCCCTATATTATTGGATGACCGCGGGCAAAAACCTGGAAGAGGTCAAGAAGCTCGACGCTTATGTCAAAGAAAGCCATCCCGGCAAGCTCCTAGACCGGACCAAAATTTACTGGCAGCGTTGGGTGAACAAATCGGAGCTCGATTATGGCAACCTGAGCGAAGCCTGTATTCGCCTCTACAAGCAAAGCCTGCTGATCGTCCGGACCCAAACCGACGTGAACGGCGCCATTATCGCGGCTAACGACTCCGATATCATGCAGTCCAACCGCGACCATTACAGCTATATGTGGCCAAGAGACGGCGCACTGATCGCCTACGCCATGACCATGGCAGGCTATCAAGGAATGATTACCCCGTTCTTCCACTTTTGCGCGAACGGTCTATCGCCTGACGGCTACTTGCATCACAAATACAACCCGGATGGAACGGTTGGCTCCAGCTGGCACCCTTATCTGAACGGCAGCAAATTGCAGCTGCCGATTCAAGAGGACGAAACGGCCCTCGTGCTGTTCGCGCTGTGGCAGGATTATGTAAGGCACGGCGATATCGAGCTTCCGCAATCGCTGTACCGCACGCTGATTCGCCGCAGCGCCAGGTTCATGTCAAGCTACATCGAGCACGACCTGAATCTGCCGAAGCCGAGCTATGACTTGTGGGAGGAACGTTACGGGATCTTCACGTTCACCGCATCCGCCGTATACGGCGGACTCATCGCTGCGGCCAATTTCTGCAGCTTGTTCGGCGACGAAGAACGAGCGAGCCGTTACCGCCATACGGCTGAAAAAATCAAATCCGGCATCCTGAAGCACTTGTACGATGAGGAAGAAGGTCGTTTCGTGCGCGGTTTGGTTCTGGATAACGGCGAATGGGTCAAGGACAAAACGCTCGAGAGCAGCGTCTACGGCATCTTTGAGTTTGGAGTTCTACCGGCCGACGACCCGCGTGTAGTCAAAACGATGGAAGCGAACCGCGCCGGGCTGACGATCAAAACCGAAGTCGGCGGCGTCGCCCGCTACCATCATGATTATTACTTCCAACGTTCTTCCGATATCGAGAACATCCCGGGTAACCCTTGGATCATCTGTACGCTGTGGATCGCAGAATGGGAAATCGAATACGCCAAGACGATGAAGGGTTTGGAATCGCCCCGCCGCACGCTCGAGTGGGTCGTCCGGCACGCGATGGAAAGCGGCGTCCTGCCGGAGCAGCTCGATCCCATTGACGGAGGTCCGGTATCCGTCGCCCCGCTCACCTGGTCCCACGCAACCTACGTGCTGGCCGTGGTGAAATATATCGAGAAGTATAAAAAGCTGAAGGCCTCGCCAAAGACCTAACGATAAAAACCGGATTCGAAGGGCATCCCCAAGAATCCGGTTTTCATTGTTTCATGGTAAGTTCCCATTCACTCCAGCAGTAACAAATTCACATAGAAATAAAAAAAGCAACCCACCTTTAGGCAGGTTGCTTTTTACTCATGCACGTAGGTCTTTTCGTACTTGTCTGCATCCCACAACCGTTCCAGATCAGACGGGTCTTTCAACTCCACTACGATCATCCATCCCTCGCCGTAAGGCGACATGTTGATCAGTCCCGGATTATCCGCCAGCTTGCGATTCACCTCGATGACTTTGCCGGATACCGGCGCGTAGAGCTCCGTCACTGTCTTCACGGATTCCATGCTCCCGAACGGTTCCCCCGCCTGCAGGTCGTCCCCTGCTTCCGGCAGCTCCACAAACACGATCATACCGAATTCCTCTTGAGCAAAATCCGTCATGCCGATGATCGCACGCTTACCTTCTACCCGTACCCATTCATGGTTCTCGCTATATTTGAGTCCCTGCAAAACTTCCATTCCTGATCCCAATCCCCTTTACGCATATGTAGTAGAAAACCCTCAGACCCGCCGGGGAGGCAGCTGAGGGATCTATTTCAATCTAAAAGACGATTACTTCGCAGTCAGATGCTTGTCGCCTTTTTTCCAACCTACTGGGCACAAACCGCCGGATTGCAGCGCTTCGAGCACACGGTAAGTTTCTTCAACGCTGCGGCCAACGTTGTTATGATGTACTACTTGATACATCAATTCGCCTTCTGGGCTGATGATGAACAGGCCGCGGAGCGCGATGCCTTCTTCTTCGATCAATACGCCATAGTCGCGAGCGACTTTCTTCGTAAGGTCGGAACCGAGTGGGAAATTCAGCTTGCCCAAGCCGTTTTGGTCAACTGGTGTGTTGATCCATGCGCGGTGGGAGTGAATGCTATCTGTAGATACGCCCAGAATTTCAGCATCAACAGCTTTAAATTGATCAGCTGCATCGCTAATTGCCGTAATTTCAGTCGGACAAACAAATGTGAAATCGAGTGGGTAGAAGAACAGTACGAGCCATTTGCCATTGTAATCGGACAAAGAAACTTTACCAAATTCTTGGCCGTCGCCCGATACTGTTGCCATTGTAAAATCTGGTGCCGGTTTGCCTACTAAACGTTCTGTCATATCTGAATAATCCTCCTTGGAAATTATTAATTGATAATAGTTATCACGTTATAAATCGTAACATCTTGCCCTACATAAAGTCAAGATTGAAATCATTGTTTTATTATAATGATTATAAAGTATCACATATTATACATATTTTTCTCCATGTACAGAAAAACTCTTAAGAAATCAAGTTTCTCAAGAGTTTATCTGGCTGACAAGCTGTATATTTTACTTGCGGATCGCGTTTACAATCAATTCACCCATCGCAGTTGTGCCGATCGCTTTGCTCTTGTCCACAGCAATGTCGCCCGTGCGGTGGCCAGCGTCCAACACTTCCTTCACGGCGCGCTCGATGGCTTCCGCTGCATCATGATAACCGAACGTCAGTCGGAACATCAAAGCGACAGACAGGATGGTCGCAATCGGGTTGGAAATTCCTTGACCTGCAATGTCCGGCGCAGAGCCGTGTACAGGCTCGTACAGACCGAATGCACCTTCGCCCAGAGAGGCAGAGGACAGCATCCCGATAGAGCCAGTCAGCATTGCCGCTTCATCACTCAGGATGTCTCCAAACATGTTCTCCGTCACGATGACGTCGAAGCTTGATGGACGGCGCAGAAGCTGCATAGCACAGTTATCTACAAGCACATGCTCAAGCTCTACATCCGGATAGTCCGGAGCGATGCGGTTTACCGTCTCTCTCCACAGACGGGATGTTTCGAGTACATTCGCCTTGTCAACAGACGCAAGTCTCTTGCTGCGGGTCCGTGCGATCTCGAATGCTTGTCGGACAATGCGTTCCACTTCGGTTACATTATATACGCAAGTGTCCACCGCTTCTTGGCCGTTCTGACCCTCGCGGCGAAACTTCTCGCCAAAATAGATGCCGCCGGTCAGCTCGCGGACAACGATCAGGTCCGTACCTTCGAGCACCTCAGGCTTCAGCGTGGAAGCATCCTTTAAACAGTCAAAAATGACCGCAGGACGAATATTCGAGAACAATCCGAGTGCTTTGCGGATGCCCAAAAGTCCCGTTTCAGGACGAAGCTCCTTCGGATTGTTATCCCATTTTGGACCGCCGACAGCACCTAGCAGTACAGCATCGGACTTTTTGCACATCTCGAGCGTATCTTCAGGCAGCGGCGTTCCTTTCTCATCAATCGCGATTCCTCCGAACAAACCGTGTTCAAACTCAAAACGGTAGCCGAACACTTCCTCTGTTTTGTTCATAACCTTAATTGCTTCCGCCACAACCTCGGGGCCAATACCGTCCCCGCCGATTACGGCAATTTTTTTCACGTCTGCCATCGGTTACATTCACTCCCAATCTAGTTCATTATATCTTTTGTAGCATACTTTCCTCTGTTTTACAAAGATATAAAATCTATCATATTGATAGGTATTAACTATAGTCCTTCCGTTCCCTTGCTCGCTGCACTGAGGCATGAGGGCGGTCGCGTGTCATTTGTTCATTTTCACAGTTGTCACAGGGCTTGGAAAGGATTAAAATGAAGCTTATACTGTGACTTTACTTCTTTTTAATATGAAGGAGCCTTACGCTTATGAACTATCATTTTTCAGATACGATTGACAGCTTTAAATCTTCAGCCGTGCGTGAAATTCTCAAGCTGACGCAGGGACGCTCGATCATTTCGCTCGCCGGAGGACTCCCCAACGAGCAGTATTTCCCGCTTGAAGCGGTGCGCGATGCATTCTCGCGCGTGTTTGAGCAAGGCGGAAAATCCGTTTTGCAGTACGGTCTTACCGAGGGCTACACGCCGCTTCGTGAGAGCATTTCGAAACATCTGGAGCGCAAAGGCATCAAAGCCGGTATAGAGAACATGCTGCTGACCACGGGCTCTCAGCAGGCGATCGATTTACTGACTCGAATCTATATCGACCCGGGTGACGTTATTCTGGTCGAAAAACCGACTTATCTTGCTGCCATTCAAGTGTTTCAATCTCACAAAGCCAAGCTCGTTTCCGTAGATTGCGATGACGACGGAATGAATTTGGAGGATCTGGAGCGCAAAATTAAGGAACACCAACCCAAGATGGTGTATGTTATTCCAACGTTCGCGAATCCGACAGGCAAAGCGTGGAGCTTGGAGCGCCGTCAAGGCACGCTGAACCTCTGCAAATCAAACGGCGTGCTCATTCTGGAAGACGACCCTTACGGAGAGCTGCGTTTCGGTGACGCCGAAGCCTTCCCGTCCATCTATTCGCTAGACGACGGTCCGAGCGGAGGAGCGGTCATGTACACGAGCACCTTCTCCAAGATCGTGGCTCCGGCACTCCGCACCGGATGGGTTGTCGGCGACGAGAACGTGATCCTCCATATGACCCGCGCGAAGCAGGCTGCGGATCTGCACTCCAGCACCATGGACCAGCAGGCACTGCACGAGCTATTCCAGCAGTTTGACTTATACGCGCACATTGACCTGATTCGGACGCAGTATGAGTCCCAGATGCGCAAAATGGTCAGCTTGCTGCAGGCCAAAAACTGGGAGGGTGTACACTGGAACGAGCCGAAGGGCGGCATGTTTATCTGGGTGGAGATGCCGCAAGGGGTCGATACGCAGGAGCTGCTCAAGCTGGCCGTCGAGGAAGGCGTCGCCTTCGTGCCGGGAATCAGCTTCTTTGCGGACAATCCGCAAACGAACACAATGCGCCTGAACTTTACTCACACCAACAGCGAGGATATGACCCTTGCTTTCGACCGGCTTGACCATGCGCTGCAGCGCATGAAGACCGCCGCCGCACACTGATAATGAATGCCCGTCCGGAAAGCATCTGAAACCGGACGGGCTTTTTCGTTATTGCAGCGCCGCCGCATTGCATAGCCTGTTCTTTCGGTTCCTGTTAACGACCTCTCACGCCTTATCTTCCCCCATACGCCTTATACAGTGATTTTACGCCCCTAAGGCAGTGATTCGTGGCCGCGAACTTACAAGAAAACCTCCATTTCTTCAAGCTTGCTCCTGAAGAAATGGAGGTTCTGCTGCGTTACGAACATCGTTTAGATCAAAGAAACATTATCGCGGCTGCGTGCCGGTGATTTCCGTTTCTCGATCAACCGGTTGATCGCATCCACGTACGCACGCGCGCTTGCTTCGAGAATATCGGTGCTTACGCCGCGCCCCTGTACGGAGTAATCGCCTTGTTTCAGTACCACGTGTACCTCACCGAGCGCATCCTTGCCTTGCGTGACCGATTGGATCGAGTAATCTTCAAGCTCGACCTCTTCCTTCGTTGCTTTATCGATCGCATTGAGGATAGCGTCGACGGAACCGTTGCCTAACGCTACTTCTTCCAGCATTTCGCCTTCAATTGTCTTCAAGCGAATCGTTGCTGTCGGTGTCGATTGGTTGCCGTAAGAGACTTGAATCGTCTCGAGTGCGAACACTTCCGGCGTTTCGATCAGCTTCTCCTCGATCAAGGCCAAGATATCCTCGTCCGTCACGTTCTTCTTCTTATCGGCCAAATCCTTGAATTTGGCGAACGCCGCATTGAGCTGCTCATCGCTCAGGTCATAGCCGAGATCTACCAGCTTCTCACGGAACGCATGGCGGCCGGACAGCTTCCCGAGCGTCAGCTTGCTTTCCTTCAGACCGATAGTCTCAGGCGACATGATTTCGTACGTCGTCTTTTCCTTAAGCATCCCGTCTTGGTGAATACCCGATTCGTGTGCAAACGCATTAGCTCCAACAATAGCTTTATTACCCGGCACAATCATACCTGTCAGTTTGCTGACCAAACGGCTCGTACGGGCGATTTCGGACAGCGTAAGCGATGTCTTCGCCTGGTAGAACTCCTGACGCGTCTCCAGCGCCAGCGCCACTTCCTCGATCGCCGTATTGCCGGCCCGCTCCCCGATACCGTTAATCGTTCCCTCGATTTGATCGGCTCCATTCAAGATGGCCGCGAGCGCATTAGCCGTAGCCATGCCGAGGTCATCGTGACAGTGTGCGCTGAGCTGAATCTTCTCGATACCCGGCACGTTTTCCTTCAGCGTCTTGAAGATATTACCGAACTCGTAAGGCGTCATATACCCTACGGTATCCGGAATATTCACGACCGTAGCGCCTGCACGAATGGCCATCTCCGTCACTTCGCACAAGAAGTCCAGCTCAGTACGTCCGGCATCCTCAGGAGAAAACTCAATTTTATTAAAGTATTTCTTGGCATACCGGATGGCCGCTTCTGCCGTCTCCAGCACCTGATACTTCTCCATCTTCAGCTTATGCTTCCGGTGAATCGGAGAGCTGGCAAGGAACAAATGCAAGCACGGGTCCTGCGCATCTTTAAGCGCTTCGCGTACTGCATCAATGTCCTGCTCACGAGAGCGCGAAAGGCCCACGATTGTAGCATTCTTCACCGCTCTAGCTACGGCGTTCACGCCCGCCAAGTCTCCTGGAGAGGCCGCCGGAAATCCGGCTTCAATCCGGTCTACGCCTAGCTTCTCCAGCTGAAGGGCGATTTCCACCTTCTCTTGCATGTTCAGATTCACGCCCGGCGATTGCTCGCCGTCGCGCAGCGTCGTATCGAAAATATAAATTTTTCTCATGCCGTCTCACCTGCGCTTTATCATAATTTAACTACTTTATTAAAGCAGAAAAAGGTACAGCCAGGGAACCGTCCGGGAACGAACATGCCCTGCCGTCCGTTCCCCACGCTGTTCCCAAGCCGACCTTAAGCCGCTCAACATTCGTTGTTTGTTAATTACTTCTTAATCCAGTGCATCAGTTCACGCAGTTGGGAACCGACTTGCTCCAGCGGATGCTCGGATTCCAGACGGCGAGTAGCCGTGAGGAACGCACGACCGGATTGGTTCTCGAGAATAAAGTCGCGAGCAAACTTGCCTTGTTGGATATCGGAAAGAACGCGCTTCATTTCTTGCTTCGTCTCGTCAGTGATGATGCGAGGTCCGGTTACATAGTCACCGTACTCTGCTGTGTTGGAGATGGAATGTCTCATACCAGCCAGACCACCTTCGTACATCAGATCCACGATCAACTTCAGCTCGTGCAAGCACTCGAAGTAAGCCATCTCAGGAGCATACCCAGCTTCTACCAGCGTTTCAAATCCGGCTTTAACCAGCTCAGATGCGCCGCCGCAAAGAACAGCTTGCTCACCGAACAGGTCAGTTTCCGTTTCTTCACGGAAAGAGGTTTCAATCACGCCTGCACGTGTACAACCGATACCTTTAGCATAAGCCAAGCCGATAGCTTGAGCTTGACCTGTAGCATTCTGGTGCACTGCGATCAGACCAGGAACACCGAAGCCTTCCACGTATACACGGCGTACCATGTGACCCGGGGATTTTGGTGCTACAAGCAGAACGTCTTTGTCCGCAGACGGATTGATCTGACCGAAATGAACGTTAAAGCCGTGGGAGAACAAGATTGTTGCTCCTTGCTTCAGGTTCGGTTCGATTTCATTCTTGTAAACGCTCGCTTGAGTTTCATCCGGCATCAGGATTTGAACCACGTCTGCAAGCTTGGTCGCTTCCGCAACGGAGAATACTTCGAAGCCGTCGTTTTTCGCCTGGTCGAAGGAACGACCTTGACGAAGACCGATAATAACTTTAAGACCGCTGTCACGCAGGTTTTGCGCTTGCGCGTGGCCTTGGCTTCCGTAGCCGATAATGGCGATTGTTTTACCCTTTAATACGTTTAAATCAGCATCTTTTTCATAATACATTGTTACAGCCATGGATAATAGCTCCTCCTTTAATATAAAACCCTGTGAGCGGGTGCTGAAGCGGACCACATTGACCTTCCTGCTATTGTCATCCGCTTGAGCCCCCGCTCACAGAACATTGTACTACGATTACTTGAATATCTTCAAACGGTTATTTCACCATGCCTCGAATCATCGCCGTTACGCCTGTCCGGGACAGCTCCTTAATGCCGTAAGGCTTCAGCAGCTCGGTCATCGCGTCGATTTTCTCTGAATCGCCAACCACCTGCACGACCAGCGTGTTCGGACCGATGTCAACGATGGCTGCACGGAATGTCTCAACCACGCCGAGAATCTCAGGACGGATGCCAGGCTCCGCATTGACCTTGATCAAGGCGAGCTCACGCGCAACCATGGGATTCGAACTCAGATCGACGACTTTGATGACATCGACCAGCTTGTAAAGCTGTTTCGATACTTGCTCCAGCGTATTATCATCACCAGTAGTAACGATAATCATTCGAGACAGGCCCTTTTCCTCGGACTCGCCGACAGTGATGCTCTCGATATTGAAGCCCCGGCGGCCGAACAGACCAGATACACGCTGCAGCACACCGGGCTGATTATTCACTAGAACGGATATGGTGTGTTTGCGAGTCATTTACGAATCCCCCATTATCATTTGGTCTATCGTCGAGCCCTGCGTTACCATCGGAAACACGTTCTCCTCTTTGCGCACGACAAATTCGACGAGCACCGGACCCGGGGTGTCCAGCGCTTCCTGCCATACACGGCGGGCATCTTCTTTATTCGAAGCTCTAAGACCCTTCACGCCGTAAGCTTCGGCCAATTTCACAAAGTCCGGGCTGCCGGCAAGATCGATATGACTGTAACGATTATCGTAGATAAGCTCCTGCCACTGGCGAACCATACCCAACACCTGATTGTTGATAACGACAATCTTGACCGGGATCTTGTTAATCGCGCAAATCGCTAACTCCTGCGAGCACATTTGCATGCCGCCATCGCCGTTGATGGAAACGACCAGCCGATCCGGATGAGCCACCTGCGCACCGATCGCCGAAGGGAAGCCAAAGCCCATTGTTCCCAGACCTCCGGAAGTGATCCAAGAACGCGGATGATTGAACTTGTAGTACTGTGCCGTCCACATTTGGTGCTGCCCTACATCGGTCGTCACAATCGCTTCGCCCTTGGTCGTATCATTGATCATTTCGATCACATACTGCGGCTTCAGCTCCGTATCCGAATCTTGATAGCTCAGCGGGAAGTTCTTCTTGTTTTCTTGATTCCACCCGATCCACTGTTCCGATTTGGACGGTTTCGCTTTCAGGTTAGCCAGCTGGAGCACCGTTTTCACGTCTCCAACAACCGGAATCGCCGTTTCAACGATTTTGCCTATTTCCGCCGGATCGACGTCAATGTGGACGATTTTCTTTGCTTTAGGAGCAAAGCCGTTCACCTTCATCGTCACGCGGTCATCAAACCTTGCGCCAATGCCGATCAGCAGATCGCAATTCTGCAGCGCATGATTGGCTGCGTACGTCCCGTGCATCCCCGGCATCCCAAGCCAAAGGTCATGCGCACTTGGGAAGCCCCCCAAGCCAAGCAGGGTAGTGGTAACGGGAATACGGGTTTTTTCCACGAACTCAATCAGTTCTTTGGACGCATCGGCGTAGACGATACCGCCGCCGGCGATAATGACGGGGCGCTCACTTTCTGCAATCGCCTCCAGCATGCGGTCCACCTGAAGCTTGTTAGGATGCAATGTCGGGTGGTACCCGCGGATCTCCACATTTTCCGGATAATAGAACGCCGCCGTGTCGTTCGATACATCCTTCGGAATGTCGATCAGCACCGGTCCTTTACGGCCGGTCGAAGCAATATGGAACGCTTCTTTAATAATACGAGGCAAATCCTTCACATCGCGCACCAAATAGCTGTGCTTCGTGATCGGCATCGTGATGCCGGTAATATCCGCTTCTTGGAAGGCATCCGTACCGATCACTGTCGTCGCTACGTTGCCTGTGATGACAACAAGCGGAACCGAGTCCATGTATGCTGTAGCAATACCGGTGACAAGATTCGTCGCTCCCGGCCCGGAAGTAGCGATACATACGCCTACCTTCCCGGTTGAACGGGCATAGCCGTCTGCCGCGTGAATCGCACCCTGTTCATGACGCGTCAGCAAATGGTTGAAATCCGAATTGCCGTGCATCGCATCGTAAATATATAAAACCGCTCCACCCGGATAGCCAAAGACGCAATCCACGTCCTCCAGCAGCAAGCTGCGCAGCAGCATCTCCGATCCTGTAATGGTATCTGGCTTCAGCAGCTCTTCGTGCAGCTGCTCCTTCGACTTTTGTTTGGTTTGAACGATCATGTATAGCCCTCCTCTCAAAAAGTCCGACAACAACTAAAAAACCCCTCTCGCCCCAAACGCAACAATAGCGTCTGACGGGACGAAAGGGGTTGATCTTCCGTGGTACCACCCAGATTTGTCAAATGCCTCACAGCAAATAACCTTAGCAGGTAATGCACGCCGCTAGCAGGCGCGTCGCTTACCCTCGGCACGGTAACGTGTGCCACTCCGATTCTCCCTAGTACCCATGACGCTTTAAAGGCGCCGCGCTTTTCAGGAAAACAGCTCCGAGGTGAGCTCGTACATAAGGGATTAATGGCATTGGTCTCAGCATCTCCGCCGCTCTCTGAACATAAGAGCCCTTATAACTTCGTCCTCTTCATAGCCGATAACTCTGTTGTACTTTTTGTTTATTATATGCCGAACCTTTGCTTTAGTCAAGCGGAAATGAGGGTCCCGCTCCATCTAAGCGAGATGACTTGATATGGGGCTGTAACGCCATCGTGCGAGCTGATCATTTTTTTCATATTTTAGTGGAAGGAAATTAGATTCGGATATCGAATCCTATTCTAATATATCACATTATGTAGAGGGGATCATCATGAATAATCTATCAGAGGTACGCAAGCAGCAGCTGGATTACATTGGCATCACAAATGATGATTTACAGCTCTTGCATAGCAGAGAAAAAGCCTTCAAAGATGTAGTTTATGCATTAGTTGACGAGCTTTATGAACGGATTATGCAGCGTCCGGAACTTAGGCGAATCATTGAAACCCACAGTACGATTGATCGATTAAAGGAATCCCAGCGATGGTATTTCCTTTCGCTAACCTCAGGTACAATAGATGATGCATTTATAGAAAGAAGGATTTTTATAGGCCAGGTGCACTCGCGGATCGGCTTGACGACGCAATGGTACCTGGGAACGTATATGCTGTATCTTGATTTGGCAACAAGCCACTTCAAACGTATTTTACCGGATGGATGGCTGCCGGTAATCAATGCACTCACCAAAATGTTCAACCTGGACTCTCAGCTTGTACTAGAAGCCTATGAATATCATGAAAAGCAAAAAATTCAAGGGCTAGTGGATGAACAAGGGCGTTTGCTGCAGGGGATCAGCTCGGCCGTGCAGGAGCTGGTTTCGATGATGGTGGAGCTGAGCAGAAGCAGCCAGTCGGTCGCAAACTCGGCTATTCGTTCAGCAGAATCGCAGGAGAAGTCCCATGACATGGTGCAGGAGCTCACTACAGAAGTAAAGCAAATTCAAACTATGGGATCACTCATACAAGAGATCTCCGATCAAACTCACTTACTCGGTCTCAACGCGGCGATCGAAGCGGCTAGAGCAGGTGAACATGGACGCGGTTTTGAGGTAGTCGCAAACGAAGTTCGCAAATTAGCAAGCGGCTCCAAGGGAGCCCTTGGACAAATACAGGCGAAGCTGGGGACGATCTCACGACTGCTTAAAGAAGTAGAACATGAGTCGAAGCAAACTACCACCCAGGCCCAGACGCAGGCAGCCAGCGCTGAAGAATTATCCTCGTTCGTTCAGATGATCGAGAAAGTAACGGCCGATCTTGATCAATTACAATCCACTTAACATCATCCAGGGACCGCGAATCGTTTCTTTCATATTAAATAGATGAAAACCATACCAAAAAGCACCTCCTGTAGAAGATACGTTAGAACGCATCTTTTGCAGGAGGTGCTGTTATGTTGATCCGATGAATTACGCGTTAACTTTTTGCTTCGCAGTTTCGGCTAAGGAGTTAAACGCATTGATGTCGTTAACAGCAAGCTCCGCGAGCATCTTGCGGTTCACTTCTACACCAGACAGCTTCAGGCCGTGCATTAGCTTGCTGTAGGACAAACCGTTTTGACGAGCTGCCGCGTTGATCCGCGTAATCCACAGTTTGCGGAAAACACGCTTGTTCTGACGGCGGTCACGGTATGCGTACACCAAGGATTTCATAACTTGCTCTTTAGCTGTTTTAAATAATCTATGTTTGGAACCGAAGTAACCTTTAGCAAGCTTCAAAATTTTCTTGCGACGACGAGTGCGGATGAATCCGCCTTTCACTCTTGCCATGATGATCTACCTCCAAGGATTGTTAAGTATACAAACGAAATTACTTGATGTTGCCGAGCTGTTGTTTCAGGCGTTTTACATCGCCTGGAGCCATAACCGGGTTCGTGCCCAGAACGCGCTTCTGACGAGCGGATTTACCGGACAGCAGGTGGTTCTTACCTGATTTATAACGTTTCACTTTACCTGTACCTGTAATTTTGAAACGGCCTTTCAGGCTGCTGTGTGTTTTCATTTTTGGCATGGGGGGGTTCCTCCTTAAAAATAAAATTATTGCTGTTGTTTCGGGGCCAAGATCATGATCATGCTCCGACCTTCCAGCTTCGGCCTGCGTTCAATGACGCATAACTCTTCTACCTCGGCAGCCATCCGTTCCAGAACGCGCTGTCCGATTTGGGCGTGAGCGATCTCCCGGCCGCGGAAGCGTACCGACAGCTTTACTTTATCGCCGTCGTTCAGAAATTTCGTTACATTGCGAAGCTTCGTTTGGAAGTCGTGCTCGTCAATCGTCGCACTCAAACGAACTTCTTTAAGCTCAACGATCTTCTGGTTCTTACGGGCTTCCTTCTCTTTCTTCTGCATCTCATAGCGGTATTTACCGTAATCCATGATCCGACAGACCGGCGGTTTCGCCGTTGGAGCCACGTTAACCAAGTCCAAGTTCTGATCCAGTGCAATCTGCATCGCTTCCCGGAACGGCTTGATGCCGAGCTGCTCTCCATCTGCGCCAATCAAACGAACTTCTCTTGCACGAATTTCATCATTGATGATGTGTTCTGTACTGATAACCTGCCACCTCCAAAGGGTTTATTAAAAAAAAATACGTGGGCGATAAAAACGCCCACGCGGTTTGTTTCAAGTGATTGATCTATCCGATAAAACATCAGATATTCAAGTAAGGTCACTCTCATTCATAACCAGCCAACCTACGTCGGACAGGTGAGAAGCGGGCGCTTCTTCTTTCGCACTCAAATACTATACCACACTCCGTTTATGGAAGTCAACGGAGTATGTCGATTTTCTCAAAGTAATTTAACTAGCCTGTTTGCTGTGCATATCCTCGAGACGAATCACGCGGGTATGCTCCGTATGGCTCCACTGCTTATTGTTTTGCGTGAAGAACGCATAAATCGTGATCGGCCACCAAGAAAACATAAAAATAGGATACAGGATCAAATACTTATATGTTTTCAGAGATGCCTTATCCATGATCATGGAGATCGGAAGCAATACATAGATCGAGATCGTAACCACGTTAAACAAGATAGGAGACATTTCGTACAGCTTAGTAAGCTGTGCTCCACCAAGTATGACATTGTCGAACCAAACTGCCATCGTTACAATCGAACCCAAGAAAAAATTATATACATTGGCCGAGTAAATCGCGGCATCAATTTTCGTCCAGCTGCGTTCTTTAATCCCCTGCCAAAGCAATACGAAAAAGTAACGGCGGCAAACGTCAAAATGTCCTTGCATCCAACGCAGCCTTTGCTTCGCCGAAGCTCTAAACGTAAGAGGCTTCTCGTCGTATACCTTCGCATCCTGATTAAAGGTGGGCTTCACGCCTAATTTGACGCATCGCATGGAGAATTCCAAGTCCTCAACAAGACTTGTCGCACCCCAGCCGATCTGCTTGAGCAGCCCCGTTTCAAAGCACATGCCTGTTCCGCCTAGAAAGTTGGCCAACTTCAAATTGGTACGAGGCAGCTGCCAGAATCGGTTGCTGAAAAAATAAGAAATGGCATACGAAGCGGTAATCCAGGAATCGTTAGGATTTTTGGTATCCAGATAAGCCTGAATGACTTTGGCGCCTTCGCACAAGTCGTTATTCATGTGTCTTAGATAATCCGAGCTTGACAGGTTATCGGCATCGAACATGACCACCGCGTCGTATTCGCGAGGCATCTTCCAAAGCTCCTTGAGCATCCACTCAATCGCGTACCCTTTGCCTCTCAGGTTCGGATTATGGCGTTCGCAGGCATATACTCCCATATCGCGGGCAATTTGCGCCGTGTTATCGGTACAGTTGTCGGCAATCACGAATATATCGTACAACTCTTTCGGATAATCCAAATTTTTCAAATTCTCAATCAACGCCCCGACGACTTGTTCCTCGTTATGCGCCGCCACCAGGACGGCAAAAGTTTTTTGCGGTGCGTGCTGTGCTTTGTTCTTACGGCGATACCAGCCAAAAAACGTCAGACCCAGTTGATAAGCCCCGACTACGATCAGCGTAAACTGAAGGCCTAACAAAATACTGTCCAGCATGATACATCCCCCTTTTTTTTGTATGTACCCCTATTTTTTTCTCTTTTAAAAAACGGATTCGATAATGCCACTCCAATTGGGAGGGTCGCCGAATATGATTTTCCTCTCTTTGCTATGATTTGTCAAAAGCTCCACATCGCTTGATTAAGTCAGTTCTTTATCATTTTCGGGAAAAACAGCAGCAGTTTCGGTCAGACTCTTTGCTATCCATCTTTTTACGTCTTATTTTCATCGTTTTTCATTTATTTTATAAGTACCGCTTGGAAAAACTTTCTTGTCTAAATTTACAGAGGCGATGATTTCGCAATCCCAACTGCTTGTTCTTCGCCATCTTAGCCGATACACTACTGCTCATTACATGTTTAAACCATTGCACAAAAATCGAAACCCAAGCTTGCACAAACTAAATGGCTACCTGGAATAAATAGCATCATTGTATAAGTTTTGACTTTGCTTGAAGAGTACATTTAGGCAGCAATTTTCCAATATCATACAGACGAACTTGTTTGCGAAAAAGTTGCTGCTTCTAATTAGATAGAACCAAACTCCTATAACCCCCGTATATTTTGTAAATCAAGACCCATGGTCCTGTCCAAAAACTTGCCTACTCTCATGTTGGACAAAGCCTCACACATCGTTCATAATTTATGTTAGAGGAACCCTTCAAACCTGCCGTTTCATATCATACGGTGACGGTTAGACCCTCGTCAATGGAAGATTCTTTAATATAGCGTTGATACTCCATTAACAATTGTGTTTTATAATAATACATGAGCTTATCTAAAGCTTACCCCACTGTAGGGAGGTATGGTGATAACATGAGCCGGATTATCACATGGCTTCAGCATCATGAAAACCGAATGTTTTGTTTTGTCAACCAGCGGATTCGGCATCAAGTGCTGGATTTCTTTTTTAACATCATCACTCATCTGGGGGGCGCTACGGCATCGATTGCCACGGCACTTTGCATTGCCCTGTTCGCCGAAGGGGTATGGAAGTCCGCCGGGATAGTGAGCTGTATCGCACTGGGACTTAGTCATGTGCCTGTCGCTATAATAAAGAAGAAATATCCGCGTCTGCGTCCTTATCTTGTACTTGAAGGTACCAATACATGCAAAAACCCACTTAGGGACCATTCGTTCCCTTCCGGGCATACGACAGCCATTTTCTCGGTAACTGTCCCGCTGATGTTCATTACTCCTTGGCTTGCGGCGATTTTGATTCCATTAGCCTCACTGGTCGGCATGTCGCGTATTTATTTGGGACTGCACTACCCCTCCGACGTTCTAGCCGGCTCGCTGATCGGGACGATGACGGCCTTGACGACCGTTGCTTTTTTTGGATAAAAGCAGTAGTGTTAATTCGATATACATTCAACTGATACAAGGGTATGGTGAACCGCAATGCGTAATAAGAGGGTCTTATTATTATCCGAAGGCTTCGGAGCAGGCCATACGCAGGCCGCCTACGCCCTATCCGACAGCCTTCGCATGCTCTCTCCCGACATCCAGACACATGTTCTCGAGCTGGGCACGTTTCTGCATCCGACGCTGGCTCCATGGATTTTGAATGCCTACCGCAAAACCGTATCAAACCAACCGAAGCTTTACGGTCTCATGTATAAATCGCAATATAAAAAATCGCTGAACCGTCTCTCGCAGCTTGCTCTCCACCGGATCTTTTATGCGCATGCCGCGGAAGTCATCAACCAGCTGCAGCCGGATACGATCGTATGCACCCACCCATTCCCGAATGTCGTCATTTCCAGGCTGAAGCGGTTCGGCCTGAACGTTCCGCTGTGCACCGTCATTACCGATTATGATGCCCATGGAACTTGGGTCAGTAAGGAAGTCACCACATACCTGGTCTCGACCCCTGATGTAAAGCAAAAGCTGCTAGGACGCGGCATACCGTCTGATCGCATTCAAGTAACGGGGATCCCGATTCATCCGAACTTCTGGGAGCAGCATAACCTCGAGGAACTGCGCTCGCGCTTCGGACTGAATCGGCTGCCGACCGTGCTGGTTATGGGCGGGGGCTGGGGTCTTGTGAGGAATGAGGATTTCTTAACGGATTTGATCCGGTGGCGGGACAGGATTCAGCTGGTTGTCTGCCTCGGTAGTAATACGAGGGCTCTTACCGAGCTGCAGGAAGACGAGCGGTTCCAGCATCCTAACATTCGGCTGCTTGGCTTTACGAAAGAAATCGATAAATGGATGGAAGTATCCGATCTGTTGATCACCAAGCCCGGAGGAATGACCTGTACGGAGGGGCTGGCGAAGGGCATCCCTATGCTGTTCTATAAACCTATTCCGGGACAAGAGGAAGAAAATTTGCAATACTTTACCGAGCATGGGTTCGGAGAGCCCATCAAATCGGTAGAAACGGTTGACCAGTGGTTCAGACTGCTCGTTGACCATTACCCGGATTTGGAGAAGCGCCGGAGATGCATGACACGAAAGAGAAATACCTATGATCCGACCGATTGCTCTCGTGCCATTATAGATATTTTACAAAAATAAGACAGGCTGTCTAAAAAACGGATGACAAACAACCTGGAGGCAAGCGCCCTCCAGGTTGTTATTTATTATAAAGCTGCTAATGCATGTAGACTACCCTTATTAAGCTACTCTTGCTCTTCCGTGCTGACCTCAAGCTGCCGAAGATGCTCCGAAAGCGACTCTTCCCCTATAACGACCTCGAGCCGGTGTATGGGCATGCCCTTCTCATAAAATTTAGTCTCATATTCCGTCATGACAAGGTCTGTGCGAGGCCCTTCCGCATGTAGGTCCAATGAGATATTGCGCATCCGAAGCCCCAAATCAGCGAACGAATTCAGCGAGAATTCGAACAGAGAGCGGGAATCTGTTTTAAAATGAATTTCCCCCCGCTTATTCAACAGGCTTCCGTATTTATTTACAAAATTTGCGTGGGTTAACCTTCTGCGAGCATGCTTTTTTTTGGGCCAGGGATCGCTAAAATTCAGATAAATACGCTCGATCTCTCCAGCTTCGAACATGTTTTCGATATATTCTATGTTAAACCGCACCAATCGAAGGTTGGACAAATCCCCTCCGTGCTCTTCACGGGATTCCCGGGCCTTCTCGCTTCCGCGGCGAATCAGCTCATCATACATATCTACACCTATGTAATTGATCTGCGGGTTTAAAGCGCTGAGCTGACTGATAAAACGCCCCTTCCCCATGCCAAGCTCCACATGAATCGGCCTGTCATTGCCAAAAACCTCAGCCCATTTTCCTTTGTACGGCTCCGGATTCAGCACCACCAGCTCCGGCTGTGCTTCAATCGCTTCCCTGATTCCCTTACGTCCTCTTAAACGCATCGTACCGTCCTCCAACTGCTTGCATTTTCGCTTCAGGCAGCTTATCGCAAGCCTGCCTTATGTCTTTGAACGATTATACTCTGAAACGACGGGAATGAAAAGACCGGTTCATACCCGCGCTTCCGCAGTCTGAACCGGTCATGCGCTGATTGCCATAGAGCGGCTAAGCTTCAAGCTGATGATAATAAAGCTTATTGGTTTCCGGAAGCAGCTCCCGTTCCAGCGTTGCAAGCACTTTCCTTCTCGCTTCGGCCTCGATGGACGGCTGCTGATGAAAGCGGACCCCCGCCGCTAATGCCATGGCTTCCTTCAGTGAGAGCGTCAGTGTTACTTTTCGTTCTCCGTTGGGAATATGAGTGTCGCTCATGGAGCATACATCTCTTTCATATGAATGACCGAAATTATCGGTTACGAGTCTCGCCCTCATCCCGGTTACGTCCGCGCATTCCGGCTAACCCGAGTAAGCCCAGCAGACCTAACCAGCCCCAATCCATATCTCTATCGGTTGTTGCTGCATTAGTCCGGTAATTGGCCGTATGGTAATTGCCGCCATAACCGTAGCCTGTACGATCATTAGCGTTCGTGTTGGTGTTCATCCGGTCCAACATGTTATCGTTGTAGTTATTCGCGCGGGTGCCGGTGATGGGATGAGTATAATTGCCCGCACCTGTCGTACCTGTAGTTCCTGCCGCACCTGTCGTACCTGTCGTACCTGTTCCTGTTGTCGGCATACCGGTGGTACCTGTGTTCGTTGTCGTACTGGTTCCGGTTGTTGTCATTCCGCCAGGTGCGGTGCTTGCGCTGGTCCCGTAAGTGGAGGACGTTCCTGTTCCGGTTGAAGCGGCGTTAGCGAAGGCTTGGCCGCTAAATCCCAAGGAAGCAGTTAACGCGAGAGCAAGAACTGTTTTACCAAGCTTGTTCATAATGTGTAATTCTCCCTTCTGAAGCTGAGTTGTTATGCCGCCTTGCAAACATAGCATGAGCTGAGCGAAACATTCTTATCCTTCAGCAGAACAGGAGTGTTTTGTAAAGGAAACAATATGAAACAATTCGCTTTTGAGCCCAATTTTGATAAAATAGAAAGGTAAGCTTTACTAGAAAGGGAGTACACTCATGAATCATAGCCCAACGATCGAGCCGCTCCTATGGGGCGATAAACGTTTTCATACATGGAATTACGAGATGCGTGAGCAATTCGGAACCAAGGTGTTTAAAGTCATGCTGGATGCCGGCTTCACCTGTCCGAACCGGGATGGCACGATCGCGACAGGCGGATGTACCTTCTGCAGCGCGCGAGGCTCGGGCGATTTTGCAGGGAGCCGCCGCGATGACCTGGTGACACAATTCTGCAAAATCCGCGATCTCCAGCATCAAAAATGGCCAGAGGCGCAATATATCGGTTATTTTCAAGCTTACACAAACACTTATGCTCCCGTAGAGGAGCTGAGAGAATATTATGAAGCGATCCTGCAGCAGCCGGGTGTTGTCGGCTTGTCCGTCGCTACGCGGCCGGACTGCTTGCCGGACGATGTGATCGATTATTTGGCGGAGCTGAACGAACGGACTTACTTATGGGTCGAAATGGGGCTGCAAACGGTCCATGAATCTACATCGCAGCTCATTAACCGCGCACACGATACACAGTGCTATCTTGATGCGGTCGCGAAGCTCCGGGCACGGGGCATTCGCGTTTGTGCGCACATTATTTACGGTCTTCCTCAGGAAACTCATGAGATGATGCTGGAAACAGGACGCGCGGTGGCCGACATGGATGTGCAAGGCATCAAAATCCACCTGCTCCACCTGATGCGTAAGACGCCGATGGTCAAGCAGTATGAAGCCGGACTGCTGCGGTTCCTGGAGAAGGATGAATATGTCCGTTTGGTAGTCGATACGCTAGAAATTTTGCCCCCAGAAATGATTGTGCACCGCTTGACGGGCGATGCGCCGCGCGATCTGCTCATCGGACCGATGTGGAGCCTCAAAAAATGGGAAGTGCTCAATGCTTTCGACGAGGAGCTTCGGCGCCGTGATACCTGGCAGGGCAAAAAGCGGCTGCAAAGCTTGGCGACTGCAACAGTTCATGCCTAGATGACGTCAATAAATAAAAGACAATATGTATTTCTTGAAAGGAGTGGTTCACATATGCTCCGGGGTACTAAGGAACTCCTATACTCAACGTTGGGTGCTGTGATGCTGCTAGCGGCTGGATGCGCGAATGAACCCCCTGCGCATCCCCCCGCGCCGACCGGAACTTCTTCTACCGATACAACACCTTCCACGGAAGCCCTTGCTCCGAAAGCGGAGCCTGACGCTCCCGCGGCGGTTGACTCCCCCACGGACAGCGTGAGAGGAGATACAGAAGCCCCTCCAGAAGCAGCAAAACCGGCTCCCAAGGCTCCAAAGTCACCTTCTGTCCCAGAGCTCCCTGCATCCTCCGTGCTGCAAGAGGGCGGCAGAACACCTGCTTCGCCGAAAGAGCCGGAATCGAAGCCAAAGGCCCCCGTGATGAACATCGTGGATCCCCCCACAGTTGGAGCAGGTCCTGCGATGTCTGATGGCGAAAGAGCTGCACCCATGCTGCCGGAGCCGGTAGCTCCACCGACGGTGAGGTCCGAGCCCGATGATGCGGCCGAGCCAGCTGTCGAAAACGTAGAGAGGGATTTATGGGCCCCGGCTAACATAAGTGAACCGGTTCGTATAGAAGATGATAAAGACGCTCCAAATTAACAAAAGGCAGGCATCCTGGTGCCTGCCTTCGAAGCCAAAGAACCGGCTGCGGATACCGTCAGATCGGCCACCAATAGAGTCCATAGAGAATGTTATCGCTACAAGGAGGTTTGACCTAAAGTGGGGTTTGTTTCGATTCTCAGTTTTGCCCACAAATTAATTGAAGAACGCGTGAGAGCCGGTGATACGGCTGTTGACGCCACAGCAGGCAATGGAGTCGACACCGCCTTCCTGGCCCGTCTAGTTGGACCACAAGGAACCGTCCATGCCTTCGATATCCAGCGGCAGGCATTAGATCTTACGGCTGCGCGGGTAGCCAAAGAGCACCCAGACACGAGTGTTCAGCTGCACCACTGCAGCCATGCCGAGCTGCTGCGAGTCATTCCTCAGCATCAGCATGGGCTTGTGGCGTCGATCATGTTCAACCTTGGCTACCTGCCGGGGGCCAATCACGACACGATCACACAGCCCCATACAACAATCACGGCATTGGAAGCTGCCGCCAAGCTGCTCCGCCGTGGAGGCATCATTACGACAGTCCTGTACACTGGCCATCCAGGCGGTGAAGAAGAAGCCGCTGCTGTCGAACAGTGGGCTGCTGAGCTTCCACAGGGGCAATTTCAAGTGCTGCAATATCGTTTCATGAATCAAATTAACCGTCCTCCGTATCTGATTGCGATCGAGAAACGATGAATGAGTACCCTTTATCCTCCTCTCCTGCCTATAGCCATTGAATACTCGGATTGATATAATTCTAGTTAAACAAATCATAGAGAGTAGAGAAGCCCATGAAACCATATCCGCTTCAATGCAAACCGGAATTCAAAGAAAGAGTATGGGGTGGACGCGCTCTGGAACAGTTCGGACTTGAGCTTCCAGAGGGGCACATCGGCGAAGGGTGGATGATCGGAGATCATCTGCATGGGACAACCACCGTGGTGAACGGCGAACTGGCCGGTATGGGGCTGGATCAAATTCGCGAGCAATACGGCAAGATTCTATTCGGCAGCAAAGGTTTCTCCAAGATAAACGGCCGCTTCCCGCTGCTGATTAAGCTGCTCGATTGTCAGGACGATCTTTCCGTGCAGGTGCACCCTAATGACCATTATGATCGTCTTCCGCGAGGAGAACTTGGGAAAACCGAGATGTGGTATATCTTGGATGCCAAGCCGGGCGCTAAAATCATTTATGGCCTGAAGAACGGCGTAAACCGTGAACAGCTTGCCACGGCCATCGAAGAAAACCGCATTATGGATTGCTTGAATGAAATTACGGTCGAGGCCGGCGATTCCTTCTATATTCCGTCCGGGACGGTCCATGCACTGGGCGCAGGCGTTCTGGTAGCAGAGATCCAACAAAATTCCGACAGCACGTATCGTCTGTACGATTACGATCGTCTGGGCTTGGACGGCAAGCCTAGAGAGCTGCATATCGAAGATTCCCTGAACGTCATCGCCTATGAAGGCTCGGGCGCTACTTATATGAAGACGGAGCTTCCCGCTGTCAATCAATGGTTGACACTAGCCCGTTCCCCATTCTTCGTAACGGAAAAAGGTCAGGTCGATGGTGATTGGGGCTTGCAAACTACACCGGACAGCTTCATCATCCATATCATTTGCGACGGCACAGGCTCCATCCGCTGGGCAGACGGCGAGCTCCCCGTTAAACCGGGCGAATGCTACCTGCTTCCGGCCAATCTCGGAGATTACTCGCTTACCGGCAGCCTAACCGTGCTTCGCAGCTACTTGCCATAAATAAAATAACACCACCTCTCGAGCCTCGGGAGGTGGTGTTATTTTTTCCGCTAGCGATTACAAGACAGCGGACTTCTCTACATCCATAGTAAAATACTGCGTACGGGCGGTCGCAGCCGGCGGGAAATGGACTATCAGCAGCTGCTCCGCAGAACGGTCAAGCTCTCCCGTTTCCAAGTAATGGTCTAGACGGAACGGAAGCATCTCGATCATCGCATGCTTATGCAAATCCTTCTCGCCGATCGCAAGCTGAGCGAAAGAGGCCGATACGGCTTGCGGACGGTCTGCCAGCATGCGCATAAATTCCGATTGCCGGGACTTGTCCAGCGTGAAGTCCCACCATATTTTGCGCGGCTTGTACTTATGTCCGAGGAAATAATCGAGCTTCATGAAGCCTTCGATGACCTCAAGCTCAGCCGTCCCGCGATACTGTAAGAAAGCATGCAGCCGCGTAAACAAATCCTCCAGCTGATGGCCGATCTTCTGCCAGCCCCGTCCTTCCCAATAATCTCCAAACTCTTGGAAGAAATCAAACGCCGACGGAAACTCATGCTTAATCAAATACTTGACCGTATGATCCATGCGATGAGCATTCCAATATTTTTCGAGCACATCCTCGACTCTCTTGATCCTCACCAGATCACTGAACGGGAGAATGTTGTTGCCAAGAATTTCATAAGGTGCATGATCCATATAAATGTAGCCGTATTTCTCTGCATCGTGGCGCATCCCCGTGCCGCGCAGCATCTTCAGGAACCCGAGCTGCAGCTCTTCGGGACCCAGCTCGAACACATCGTTAAACGTCCGGCGGAAGGAGCCGTAGTCCTCCTCCGGCAGGCCGGCGATCAAATCGAGATGCTGGTCGATCTTGCCGCTTTCCTTGACCTTCTTGACCGTACGGGTCAGCTTGGCAAAGTTTTGCCGCCTTTTTACAAGCGTGTTGGTTAGATCATTCGTTGACTGTACGCCGATCTCAAACCGGAATATCCCGGGCGGTGCCTGCTCTGCCAAGTAATCCAGCACTTCCGGACGCATGATGTCGGCGGTAATCTCGAATTGGAACACGCAGCCCCGGTGATTTTGGATGAGAAAATCAAAAATCTCCAGCGCATAATCGCGCTTGATGTTGAAGGTCCGGTCCACGAACTTGATCAGCTTCGCGCCGGAATCGATCAAATACAGCAAATCGCTCTTCGTCCGCTCCATATCATAATACCGGACGCCCACTTCGATAGAAGAAAGACAGAATTGGCAGCTAAAAGGACACCCCCGGCTCGTTTCAAAATAAACGACACGGTTCGCAAGGCTCGGGATATCCTCCGCAAAACGATGAGGCGACGGAATGGCATCGAGCGCCAGCTTCGAACGCGGCGGGTTGATAATCACGCGGTCCTCCTTGCGGTAAGCAACGCCGAACACGCTGTAGAAGGCGCGGTCACCCTGCAGCTCCGATAGCAGATGATGAAAGGTCTCTTCCCCTTCACCCATGACGATAAAGTCCACCTCGGGGAGACGGTTCATCCAATAATCCGTATCGTAAGACACTTCCGGACCGCCGAGCACCACGACCAGCTCGGGCATAATTTTTTTGAGCATGCCGATCACGACGATCGTCTCTTCGATGTTCCATATATAGCAGGAGAATCCCACCACATCCGGCTTTCGCTGATACAAATCCGATACGATGTTCATCGCGGGATCCTTGATCGTATATTCGGCAATACGAATATCGGGAAAGTCATTTTGGCTGTAAGCCTTCAAATACCTAAGAGCCAGGGAGGTATGAATATATTTGGCGTTAAGTGTAGATAATACAATGCTTTTCATTTGGGTTTAAACCTTCTTTGTTTGCGATTGGCCTTACTCGATTTGTACCCCTATTTTACACGGAAAACGAGGGGAACACAAAAGAATCAGGTGCGCACGGCCCCGTTCCGTACATTAATGAAAAACCATACGAAGCACCATAGCACAAGCGGTACCGGCAAGGACCGTCCATAACAGGCTGCGGGTCTTGATGGCAATGATAAACGTGAACAAGCCGGCTGCCAGATCCACATTCTTAAGCAGCAGGAGCTTTCCGTCCGATACGAACAGCTCTTGTCCAACCAAAGCGGCCATGACGGCTATCGGCACATGCTTTAACCACTGCAGCGCCCAATCCGGCAAGGGTATACGGCTTAACACCATAAGGGGAATAACTCTGGGAAGGAACGTAACCAGCGATGCGCCAATAATGACCAATAAAATATGCCATCTCACTTCCATCGTTCGATCACCATCCCCAAGGTAGCCCCTGCTATAGTGGCTACAATAATACCAATACTTCCCGACGATACCCATCCGACTCCTATAACCACGAGAACAGCGAATACCGCAACGCTCATATCTACCACAAATTGGCCGCGGCTTGTCATCTGCAGTACCAGAAGCCCTATAAACATAGCCGGCAGAGCAAAATCCAAGCCATATTGCTCCGGCTGAGCAATCCATTGTCCCAAGAATGCCCCGGCCATATTGGCAATAATCCAGTTCACATAAGCCGCCAAATTAAGACCGTGCATCCATTTTTCACTGATCGCTTCCCGGTTCGATGTCTGACCCATCGCCACACCAAAGGTTTCATCCGTAAGCAGGGACCCGATCAGCATGTTTTTGAACGGTGAGAGATGGCGAAAAAAAGGCGATAACGCCGCACTAAGCAATAAATGACGCAGGTTAACAAAGAATACGGTAAAAATAATGGCTGGAGCCGAATGGCCCGCGGCGACCATCCCCGCCATAATAAATTGAGCCGAACCGGCATATAAGAGGATGGACATTAGAGCGATTTCAGCCGCACTGAGACCCGCCGTCTTTCCAATAATGCCTGCAGCAAAGCCAATGCTTAAATACCCCAGTAACGTAGGAATACAATCTTTAACCCCTTGAAGAAAATCTCCTTTTGCCTCTAAAACAGACGTATTGGTACTCATAATCTCTAACCCCTATGACCTACTAAAATTTGCGCCGACTATAGTAACAGGCACGTCAAAGCAATTTTACTCAGAAAACAAAAAAAATGGAACCATAAGGATCCATTTTGCTGTTACTGCATATAGGGGTTCTGCTGCATCCATTCCGCATCCGGATTCAACGCGGCCAGCATAAATTCGTCCTGACCGTCTTCGGACCATATGTTGGCTTGTGTCGTCAATTGAGCTTGAACCTGCTCTTTCTGCGTCATAAGCTCCGTAACATCGCCTTCAGTCCGATTGTTGATCGTATGCTGGAGCCGGTTTCTTTCTTCCAGTCTTTTAGCCATTTGATACAGGATCATGCTAAACATCGTCCTTTCGCTTTTAAGTTCTTGCATTCATGTTACCTTGCCAACATGAATGCAAGATTAAGGGAACATCAACTCACTGTTAAAAAAAATGCCCCTCTATACCTTATGCGTCTTTACGTTATTTAGCATTTCCCATTATGGTGAAAAAAAACATGTGTCCGTATCATTCCCATTTGAAGGTCAGACTGGCAATGATAAACGCAAGCACCAGCCATATGCCGAGGAATACGGCTTCCACCCACATCGTTCCCATCGTCGCGCCGACATTCATCACCTGCCGCAGCGCAGTGGTGAGATGGCTGATAGGAATAAGCTTCACAACCGGCTGCAGAAACTCGGGCATATTTTGGATCGGGAAAAAGACGCCGCCGACAAACAACATCGGAAACGAAATGAACCCTGCGATCGGCGCTGCACTTTCCGGCGTCTTCGCCAGACCGGCCACGATGAACCCGGTCGCCATGAAGGCAAGCGTGCCGAGCATGATAAAGAACAACAGGGTCAGCCAGGATCCGTTCACCTGCGTACCGAAGAACAAATATCCCACGAGCAGGACAATAACGGCCTGAAGCCCGTTTAATGCGAGCCGTGCCGTAATTTGCGCCCCAATGAAAGTGGAAGCGTGCAATGTCGTGCTCTGCATGCGCCGCAGGATGCCCCGCTCCCTCCACGATGCAATTTGGGCGGTGACGCCGTTCAAATTGTTGGACATGATCATCATCGCCAGAATACCCGGCACAAGAAAATCAATGTAGCGGAGCTTCAGCGACTGCACGCCTTCCGGCTCGATCTTGATGGCTGGCGAGTAGCCCGACAGTTCTTTGTCAATGCCGTCTACGATGGGCGTGAGGAGCTGCAGTCCAATCTGCGATACGGCGGCGTTCGTCTCGTCATAATATACCTTCAAGGCCGCGGATGCTTGGCTGCTTGGATTCGGCATGGTGGCTCTAGTTCTTGCCTCCATTTGTTTCGCAAAGCCTTGAGGTATGACGACCACCAGCTGATGATCGCCGCGCTTGAGCACCTCTAATTCAGCATTGAGCTCTTGAGCGGACTTTAACTGCAGGACCGGATTCTCCTCTAAGGCTCCGATCAAAGCCTGCGACGCCGCAGTTTGGTCCAGATCGATGACCACTCCCGATACGGTGACCGGGGTATCTTTGCCAAGGAACGAACCCAGCATAACCATGAAAAAGACCGGGAAAAAGAGCGTCCAAAACAGCACCTGACGGTTACGCCCAAACAGTCTAAGCTGAGCTAGCGTTAATTGAATATAGGCTTTCACTGCTCTCTCAAGCTCCTTCCCGTCATATGAATGAACACATCCTCCAAGGTCGCCGTACGCGTTTGCAAATCCTGCACCTTCCACTGCTCCTGAGAAGCCAAGCCGATCAGTTCGACCAAGGAGGTCTGCAAATGGTCCGTATACAGCACAAACAGCTCATTGCGCTGATCCGCCTGCTTCACTTCATTGACCTTCCCGAGAAGCTCAAGCACCTGGCTCATGCGCTCCTTGTCCCATTCCTCCGCCCCCTCCAGCCGGAACTCGATGGCGCTGTCCGACTGCAGGCTTCGCACAAGATTCCTAGGCGTGTCGAGCGCAATCACCTGACCGCTGTCCATCAGGCATATCCGGTCACAAAGCACATGCGCCTCTTCCATATAATGCGTGGACAGGACAATGGTCTTGCCCTGGTCCTTCAGCCGCAGCACAATGTCCCATAGCGTCCTTCGGGCTTGCGGATCAAGCCCTGTGGTCGGCTCATCCAGGAACACCACCTGCGGATCGTTCACCAGCGCGAGCGCGATCGCCAGCCGCTGTTTCTGGCCTCCGGACAAGTTTTTCACACGGTCGTTCCGTTTTTCTTGGAGAATCATATCTTCCAAGAGCGGGTCGATCGGCACGGATTCCGGATAAAAGCTCGCATACATCCTTACAATTTCATGTACCTTGAGCAAATCGAACAAAGAGGTGGATTGCAGCTGAACGCCGATCACCTCCTTCACTTTTTTCAGCTCGGTTCGGGTATCATAGCCTGCTACTAAGGCATATCCGTCATCGGGTCGGCGAAGACCCTCGATCATCTCCATCGTCGTCGTCTTACCGGCGCCGTTGGGACCTAGCAGCCCGAAGACCTCGCCTTTGTATACTTCGAAGTTGACGCCTTTGACAGCCGTAAACTCGCCGTATCTCTTGACCAAGCCGTTTGCTTGGATCATCGTTTCCGTCTGCGCCAACGTGTTCAGCTCCTTTGGGGCTCAGTACTCATTCCACTTTGAGTATATCACCCGGAATACGCGGATGCCTAATCCTTCCTCCTTGCGGTATGCTTGCATTTCGCCTATTTCCTGCGGACATGGTATAGTAATAGCAACAGAAGATGAAACGGAGAGAAACGACCATGGCAAAAGAGTTCAAGAGCAGGAAGACAAAGGCGAATGTTATCAACACCAAAAAGAAACAGAACCATCCTGAGGGGGGGCAGGCCAAAGCCAAACTCTATACGGTTAAAGAGCCGATGGAGCTGCTGCCTTTTTTATTACATCATTTATCTAATCTTGGCCGCAACTCCGTTAAATCTGTTCTGGCTCGCGGACAAGTATCGGTTAACGACCAGGTCGTTACAGCGTACAATTATCCGCTTCAACCCGGACAAACGGTTACCATTCAAAAAGAAAAGGCTGCAGAAGCTCCCCCCCTCATCGGGCTCACGATTCTGCACGAGGATGAGGACATCATCGTGATTCAGAAGGACGCCGGTCTGCTATCCATTGCTTCTCCACAAGAGAACGAGATGACGGCGTATCGGCAGCTAACAGCCCACGTGCGCAGGAACAATCCCAACAACCGGATTTTTGTCGTGCATCGGCTGGACCGGGATACCTCCGGGGTCATGATGTTCGCCAAAAGCGAGAAGGTGCAGCAAACCCTGCAGAACTCATGGCAGGATATGGTCAAGGAACGTACCTATATCGCCCTTGTTGAAGGTTCGGTCAAGAAAACGGAAGGTACGGTTTCGTCTTGGTTAAAAGAAAGCAGCACCTTAAAAATGTATTCCAGCCCCTATCCCAACGACGGACTTTGGGCCGTGACCCACTACAAGGTCGTTCAATCCAATCGAAATTTCTCCTTATTGGAGGTTCATCTCGAAACAGGGCGAAAAAACCAAATTCGCGTCCATATGCAGGACATAGGGCATCCCATCGTGGGTGATAAAAAATACGGCTCCAAAGCCAAACCGATTGGGCGACTCGGACTCCACGCACGAGTGTTAGCTTTTATGCACCCTGCAACGGGAGAACTCATGAGATTCGAAACCAAGGTACCAAAGACGTTTCTAAATCCTTTTCGAGCCGCTACTCCTCAATAAAATGGCAGCTCAGACGATCGGATATCCGGACTTCATCCGGTCAAGCCGCATCCTTTTCAGTGGATTATGGACAGGAACTACCTGCCATTTCATTGTAAAGGATTTTTTTTGCTCAGATAATAAAAAGACTGACTTCATATTCCGATAAAACGAATACATCGCTAGTTCGCCATTTTGTAACGGTTTTAAGTATAAAACGTAGTACCACCTATACTAAAATAAAAGGACTGATGAGAATGGCATGGGTAGGATTGGGTATCGTAGTCATCGTTGTATTATATGTAATCGCTACATATAACGGATTAGTTAAATTAAGGAATTGGGTTAAAGAATCGTGGAGCCAGATTGATGTCCAATTGAAACGTCGTCATGATTTGATCCCAAACCTTGTGGAAACAGTGAAGGGTTACGCCAAGCATGAGCAAGAGACATTGGAAAAGATCATTCAGGCTCGAAATCAAATGCTGAACGGCACGCCGAATGAACGAATTGAGGCTGACAACCAGCTCCAAAGCGCGTTAAAGTCCATTTTTGCATTAGGGGAAGCCTACCCTGATTTGAAGGCAAACCAAAATTTTCTCCGTCTGCAGGAGGAATTAACAAATTCCGAGAATAAAGTGGCCTATTCCCGTCAGCTCTACAACAAAACGGTAGCGGAGTATAACATTAAGCGCGAGTCATTTCCTTCGAATATCATTGCCGGCATGTTTAGTTTCAAAGAAGAGCAGCTGCTGACCATTCCGGAAGCGGAAAAAGCGGTGCCTAAAGTTTCATTCTAACCATGTTTCACGCTGGTTCGTTAAAGTAAAGGGTGATGACCGTGCTGTATCAACAAATTGAGCAAAATAAACGAAAAACCATTCTGCTTGTTTTGCTTTTTAGTATTTTGGTCATTGGGGCAGGCTGCGCAGTGGGTTATCTGGGTTATGAAAATATTTGGTTAGGCTTGGGATGGGCGGCAGCAGTGCTTGTTTTTTATGTCCCGATTACCTATATGTCAGCAAACTCTCAGGTGCTCCGTGTGTCAGGGGCGAGACCAGCCACACGGGAGGAGCACCCGCAGCTTTACCATATTATTGAAGAGCTATGTATCCCGGCTCGCATCCCTATGCCCAAAATATACATTGTAGAAGATCCATCTCCAAATGCATTCGCAACGGGAATCAAGCCGGAAAAAGGAGCGGTTGCCTTCACAACAGGCTTGCTGGAGCGGCTCAACCGGGAGGAACTGGAAGCTGTCGCCGCTCATGAGATTGCCCACATCCGAAATTATGATATTCGTCTGATGACGATCAGTATTGCATTGATTTCGGTGATTGCCATTTTAGCTGATATGGGAACACGGATGCTGTTCCACCAACGGCGAGGCAACAGCAATAAGAAAACGCACCCGGCTGTTTATGTTATAGCTTTGGCTTTTATCATTTTATCCCCTATTGCGGCCAGGTTTGTTCACTTTGCCGTTTCCCGTAACCGGGAATACTTGGCCGATGCGACGGCTATTGAAATGACGCGAAACGCGACAGGCCTCAAAAATGCCTTAATCAAAATAAGCGGAAGCGATCTTAATGTACTGCGTGCCAATAAGACTACAGCTTCCATGTATATTTCTAATCCTTTTAGCAAGGAACGAAAAAAGCAAGGAACGAGCTGGTTCAGCACACACCCTTCCATGGCTTCAAGAATTGAAAGGCTGGAGAGGATGTAGCTCTAACCTATTTGAAGTATCGCTTCTTTACACTGACGTACATACTCCTCATCAACCAGCTTGCTTTGAACCCTATTCCGCCAATTCCCTTGTTCTGCTAAGGTAGAGGCTTTCACGCCATACCAACGTTCAACATCGCTTCGCAGCACCTTAGCAGATGCTCCGCTAAAATGAAAATGGATAGCTTCAAGGTTATCAATTAAAGCAAACGCCGCTGTGGAATTGTATATGAGCCCCCGATCCAGCTGATCTTCACCGATGTCCCCAATGGATTCTTTGTAGTTTACCTGTACTGTATAGGTATCCGGATAGAGCTGAAAGGATCTATCCACGTTATTTAATGGCAGTGAGCGAAAAAGATTCGATACATTACCGGCGTTACCCATGTACTTATTTTTATATTTCAATATGTTTTCAAAGTCGTGTGTTAACGGGTCTTGCTGCGCAGCCGCATACTGCTGCTCGTTTTGTGCGATTTGAGGTATGATGATTCCCTGAACCATTCCGAATAAGGCAATCCCAACAACAATCAAACCCATGATGAATTTATTTCTTGCCTTCATATGACTCACCAGCCTCATATTTTTGAACAAGCTTTATTGATGTACTGAACAGTAAGGGGATGATGACCGAAATGAAGGGCAGCGCATATTCGATGGCCAGCACGGTCCATTGATACGGTCCCGTGATACTAACAGGTCTGAAGTACCAAATATTACTTCCAAATCGGGCTGCTGTGGTAACAAGCGTCACCACCGTAATAAATAGTCCCCAAAGGATCCAGACCCATCGATTGTACTGTAAGGCTGATTTCATATTCCATACGGATATTTTATTCCAATGACCGCGTTTCATCTTCATATTTAAAAATAAGAAACCGATGCCGGATACGAAAGCTACAATCAGGAGAACGTAGTTCAGCAGGATTCCCATGCCTACAATACGGAGTGGTATGGTTAAAATCCAAGCGATCAGTGTGTACAATAAGGTGAGCTGCAGCAGCTCCAATCGGACTTTATTCGTATAAACTTGTTTGTTGTCATCAATTAAACCATCGATATGATCGAACTGTTCCTCAGCTATACTTACCGCCTGATGATACTCCATACCTCGGGAGGTCAGGTCGGCTACTTTAGCTTCCAGGTTACTTAAAATCTCTTCCTTTAGCTCTCTAATTTGGTTGCTTTCCTCGTACCCGGAAAATAATCGGTCAACATGGTCTTTCAAACGATTCATAAGAATACCTCCTGTTATTCAATAAGCTGATCTATTAACACTTTGGCGGTTTTCCAAGCGGCAAGATGATGTTTATAGGCTTCAATGCCTGCTGCGGTCACCTTATAATACTTACGCCTGCCTCCTTGACTTTCATCCCCCCAGTAAGACTCGATCAATTGTTGAGATTCAAGCCTCTTTAAGCTGGTATAAAGAGAAGGTTCTTTCAATTCATACTTTCCATGACTGTTTTTGGATATCGCTTTTATAATTTCATAGCCGTAGTTATCGCCTTCAATCAATACACGAAGAATGATCGTATCGATATTGCCGCGAATGAAATCCCGACTAATGCTGTTCTCCTGCATTGGGTTCACCTCTTATCTACAATGTACTGCATATTACTATGTGTGTCAAAGTAATATTCGATAAATGGTACAATCGCACTGCAATAAAAGTAAGAAACCACACGTTGATGTCGTGTGGTTCATGCACTCTCCGTTACACTGATATTGACCAGGCGTCATATGAAACAATTTTTTAAAGGCACGGGTAAATGCCTCCTGAGATTCAAATTGATAATCCAACGCGATTTCCAGAATACGCCGCTCGGTGGTGATGAGTTCACTAGCCGCATTCGATAGTCTCCTTCTGCGGATGTAGCTCGTCAGTGTCATACCCACATTAGAGTGAAATAATCGGTGAAAATGATATTTCGAGATCGCTGTATATTGAGCAATCGTTTCAAGGTAGAGTTCATTCTTCCTTCTATGCTCATTATATAGCATTGTTCTCTTCCAATATTTGATTTTTCTTGCTGGAAATTTATTTTGACAAAGAAGCTGTTTCGGCACGCCAATAGGGCGAATGCACACATGACACATGTGCAATCGCCCTAAAGAGCATGAAAAGCTGTTATTCGGCTTAATATTTTAATTCCTTAACCAGACGCTTGGCCGTTCCATTGGCCGTCTCGACGATTTCATAGATCTTCACTCGATTTCCGCTGCTTCCCTGCTCATCACTCAAGCCGGAGAACGTAATTTTTTGCTTACCGTTAATGAGCTTATCGGTTCCCGTAAAGGTCATCGTCTTCATGCCTATGATACGATCCAGCGCATCGACCAATTCAAACTGCACTCTTGAGAAATTCGAGTCGACAATGACGGGATCCGGGCGATCTATAGCCATGGTGAGATTCAAATAATACGTATAAGACCCACTGCTGTAAGACCAGCCTAGTGCAAAGTCTTTAAACTGAACCAAAAAAGGATAGAACGAAATCGTATCACTGTCTGATTCCTCCTGGATTCCTACCTGATAGGCCCCAAGTGAAACTTTCCCTTGCGATACGGCTTGATCATCATAAACATTCAGTGCAAATCTATCCTCTTCAAGTGAGCTCGGCAGCAAGTACGAATAGCTAATTACATAGGAGGTGCCCGGCATGATCAACTCGGGTACTGAGCTTTGTCTACTGCCTGTGTATGACTTTCCTTGGCTGTCTATCAGCTCGTTTTGAAGCTCCGGAAGCGCAATGGTGCTTGTACCTTTGTTCGTAATTTTATACTTGCCGATCGCTGTCTGGTAACCAAAATCTTCATTCACGTGAGTGTGAAGCTCTACTAAGGAAACATCCAGATTTTTATCGACAACGCCGCTGCTGCTGAGCATTAGCTTTTCCCCCAGCGTGTATGCTGGAGCAGATAAGAAGGCGCTGCGGGCTTCGCTAGCCCCTTTCAAGAGGAAAACCGTCACGGGTACTTGTGCTGTTGAATCGGCAGTCGCTGCGGATGCGGAGCTGGGCGTCCCGTTAGATGTGGTCGTACCCGATACGCCGCTCGACGAAGTGCCGGATGCAGAAGAATTGGCGGAAGAGCCTGTCGTCTTCTCCCACAGCACCAGCTGCACCGTATTCGGATCAATTCCTTCAGGAAGTACCGCATTAAAGTAGAATGACGCCGTTTCCTTTGGTGACAGATAGGAAAGACGAGACGTATGATCCGTAGAGGTAATGGATGCCCTGGAGCCCCCGAACTGATAAGAAGCAAGTAGGGATGGCAGGGAAGCCATCGAATCCCCTTCATTACGTAACGTAACTACCGTTTGAACATGCACACCGTCCGCTTGATTGGAATAAGTGGCTTTCTCCGCCTGAACGGTCAGATGCTCTCCTTCAAGCTGTCTCATATAGTCCAGCGTATCGCCCAACGTGACCGTTTGTAGAGAAGAACTGATGTCCATGCTGCTAAGCGAGACTTCTTGAATTTGATTCATGTAATAAAACTCCAACCCCAGGTCATGCTCCGATAGATCCTTTGAAATGGCCGTTTTCAATGTAATGCTGTCCGATTGGTTCGGAAGGAACGTTTGATCCTTTCCATCGGTGATCGCAGAGGCATATTTCAAGCCTCCCGCCTCTTTGAGCCGTACTTGAAGCGCCGCGGGGAGTTTCACACTGCCAGCCCCAAGATTCTTCACCGACAACTGGGTGTAGAGATACCACTTGCCTTCCTCCACCACGCGAACACTTTGTCCTAATTGATATGTGATGGAAGCATCATTCGCTAAGGTATTGTCCACCGTATGTAAGTTCATGATCTCCTCTGAAATCGAGGCTTGACCCTCCTGCGCAACAGAAGCTACAGAGAACATCCCCATATGCTTCATGAAATCCGCTTGACTGCTGTCCCAACGAAATATTTCCACCTGGAGCTGCTCTGCTGTTGTACCTGAATTAATATCGGAATAAAAGCGGAAACGTTGTTCCTGACCTGGAAGTACGATAGCGCTTTTCTTTTCGCTGAGGCGGGCCGTGTAACTGCGCCCGGAATGATCCGTCACGCGAACTCCGTAAGCGTTAAAATCCATCACTCTGCTCTCCCTATTGTGCAGGATGACAGAAAACTGCAAGGAGGTAGATGAAAGAACGGCTTGCGCCAAAGTAAAGTAGGATTGACTTGAAATATATACCCCTTCCGATGCTGCGTGAGCCGCTGGCGGCAGCGGTGGCATCACAACTAAAGAACTGGACAATAAGAGCGCCATGCTGGTGTGCTTCCATGATATAGACGGTAATTTACGTATCAATTCCAATAACCTCCCGGGGTAGTAAATACTGATGTATAAGTTTAATCGGTACGAAGCGCATCGATCGGCTTAAGCTTGGAAGCTTTGTTCGCGGGATAAAGACCGAAAACAACGCCCACCAGAACGGAGAACAAGAAAGCGTACAGTCCGACATCTAGGGAAAGACTCGTTGTCTGACTCGGATTGAGATAAGGCCAAACCAGGGAAAGCGCGATCCCTAATACGAAGCCGATCAAGCCGCCCATGCCGCTGATGAGAACCGCTTCTACCAGAAATTGCAGCAGAATGTTGCGCCTCTTAGCTCCAATTGATTTGCGAATGCCGATTTCCCTCGTTCGTTCGCTCACGGTGACTAACATAATATTCATGATGCCGATTCCGCCTACCATAAGTGAAATGGCCGCAACACTGACGAGCTGGCTGGTCATCGTACTGGAAGCCGACTGCCTCGCGCTGATAAGCTGGGATGAGTTAAAGATATTGTAGCCCGATGTGCTGTTAAATTTATTTTGGAGATACCGTTCCACGATTGTCTGAACCCTAGCCACATTCTCACTTGTGGACGCTTCGACATACGTGGTCCGGATATTGCCTAATTTGAAATCCCGGCTCAGCGTATAAAGCGGCACATAAATGGAACTGTCGAGCGAGGTTCCGCTCGTATTGGAGCCTTTGCTTTTCAGCTTTCCGATCACGGTATATACGAATCCGTCGATATTGATCTTCTCGCCCAGCGGATCGCTGGTACCAAAAAATGCCGTTGCGACTTCGCTGCCGATCACAGCCACATGATTCCGAAAGTCAATATCCGCTTGGGCAAGAAATCGTCCGCCGGCCACCTCTCCCTGCTGCATTTCCAAATAGCGATCATTCGTGCCGATCACGTTATACGTTTCCGTTTCACGATCATATTTGACATTCGAATTGTTCTTCGTCATGGTCGGGGCAATCGCCTTAAACCCGGGCAGACTTTCCATCTCCATCAGTTCGTCGTAATTCAGCTGCGTCGCCCGCCCATTGCCCATCAAATTAACCACGAGCAGATTCGTTCCCAGACTCTCATATTGCTTAGCGATAGCCTCCGAGGATCCCCGGCCAATCGAGACCAGCGTAAGAACCGAGGCGACTCCAATAATGACTCCCAGCATGGTCAGCACGGTACGAAGCGGGTTGGCCCGTACCGTTGCGAGCGCCATTCGAACCAATTCCCAAGGTCTCATCCCGCCGCCTCCTGTGACGATACAGGCATAGGAGCATTCCGTACGTCTCTAATGATTTCTCCATCCCGCAAAGTAACCACCCGCTTGGCGTTATCCGCGATATGATTGTCATGGGTGATCAATACGATGGTATTGCCTTCTTCGTTAAGCTTTGTAATCAGTTCAAGCACCTCAATGCCTGTCTTTGAATCGAGCGCGCCTGTAGGCTCATCGGCCAGAATCAACGATGGGGAGATAGCCAGCGCTCTGGCAATGGCTACCCGCTGCTGCTGTCCTCCCGAAAGCTCGCTCGGTTTATGGTGACCGCGCTGCCCCATTCCGAGAGCTACCAGCATCGTCTGGGCTCTTTCTTTCCTGACTTTTACCCCCATACCTGCATAAATCATGGGCAGTTCCACATTTTCAAGGGCGGTCAGCCTCGGAAGTAAATTGAACTGTTGAAAAATAAACCCGATCTTGCGATTTCTAAGCTCGGCAAGTCCGTTATCCGACAGGTTTTCCGTCGATACACCATCTAAGGTATACGTTCCTGACGTGGGTGAATCGAGAAGTCCGATCGTATTCATCAGTGTCGATTTACCCGAGCCGCTGGGTCCGATAATGGCAACAAAATCGCCCTCAGCAATATGTAACGAGATTCCCTTCAAGATGTGAAGCTGTTCTTCTCCACGGGTATAGCTTTTGGTAATCTGATTCAATTCGATGATATTCAATAAAAACGACTCCTTCCGCCCAAGTAAACCATTAGTTGCGTCCGCCGCCGCTAAAATTTCCTCCTCCGCCCATACCGCCGCCAGAGAATCCCCCACCGCCAGCACCGGGGAATCCGCCACCTCCGCCAGGGAACTGCTGATTGGTCGTCGCTCTCCTTGTCGGCATGACGACCTGTTCGCCTTCGTTCAGACCGCTCACGATTTCAACGTGCGTTTCACTCCGAATGCCAATTTGTATCTCGTGCTGTTCCTCCACTGTACCATCTGCTTTTTGAAGCGAAACGTAGGTCTTTCCTCTTTGGGTCTGTACCGCCTCGATCGGCATGATTACAATATCTTTCTTGTCCTGAATATAAATCTCCGCTGTCGCGGTCATCGCGTACTTCAAATCGTTCTGTTCTGTGTTCTGCACCGATACCACCACAACATAAGTCGTAACGCCATTACTCGTTGTCCCTACGTTAGAAACGGAGGTCACTTCTCCCTCAAACGTCCGGCCGGACAAAGCATCCACCTTCACTTGCGCTTTCTGACCCACCTTGATGCTGGTCAAATCCAGCTCATCCACGGCAATGGGCAGCTGCATGGTGCTTAAGCTGACAACCGCTCCCAGCGCCGTATTTGCCTCGATTTGTGCGCCTGCGGGATAGCTGTTCAGCACGTTGCTTTGACTGTTCGCGAAATCAGCGGAAAAAACACCATCGAACGGAGCCGTAATGGTCAGCTGCTTTACCCTTTGCTCCGCATCGAACACCCTGATCTTCTGACTCTCAATTGCCGCTTCTTTACTGATGATCTCGTCCTGGAGCGAATCGTTATAAATGGTCCCGATCAAATCACCCTGGTTCACCGTCTCCCCATCTTTAAAGTTCAGCTTCTGGATATTTCCGCTCGCTCCGGCATAAACTGCGGCTGTATGGATATAATCCAAAGCTCCCTGCGCTGTGGATTCCTTTGTTTGCTCTAATGAAGCGACGCTTCCTTTCACCATCGTTCCCGCAGAGAGCGTCCCGTCATTATTCACGGTCACTTCAACGTAGATAAGCTTGTTGCCAAATGCATCGGCTTTGATATCCCTGCTGATCGTTTCAACCGATCCCATCTTCGTCAGCATAAAGCCATCCACAGTCAGCTCCACCGCATCGCCTTTTTTGAACTGAACGGCATCCTGCAAATAAAAAGGCAGCTTCACTTTGAACTCTGACGGATCAGAAATCGTCGCCACTTTCATCAGCTTATTGATTGAACTTCCCACATCCAAATTGGCAGCTAAGGTAAGTTTTCCGGTGAGCGTTGCGGAAATGCTCATGTGGTTTTTCTCTTCCTTAAGGTTAGCCAGTTCCTTTTCCATTTGCTGCAGAGAAACCTGTGCTTCCTTTAACGTGGATTCCGTCGAAGGGACGGAGATCTCCACAAGCACGTCCCCCTTCTTGACAGCCTGATTTTGAGTCAAATTCATCGTCTTGATCAATCCGTCTACCGGAACAACCATGTTCTGCATATCCTGTGCTTTGAATTGGGTTGTCCCCGACACCATAGAGGTAATCGCCCCTTTGGTTACTTTCATCGTTGTTTGCTGCTGGGATGTGGACGCTGCAGGCTTCGCTGCTGAATGTTGTACATAATAATAAGTGCCCGCTCCGCATAATAGCGCGGCTAAGACCACAATGATCCACTTTCTGCTGCGGCTTAATTCCATACCTCTTTCCCCTTTCCATCATCTCACTTCCATAATAATTCTAATATGGATTGCTGAATCCAATCTGAACGCAAGCTGAAAGTTAATTGAATGAATGCTGAAAATCTGCTGAATGCCGGGACGTAAAAAAGTGCAGTCCGCAGACACGGACTGTACTTTTTCTTCGGTTAGTTTACGGCTTCCGCACTCGACGCGTCAGCATCGGAAGGAGCCTTTGGTTTGGCGTTCCAAACTCCCTTCTGATCGACAAATTGGTTCAATTGATCGGTCATACCGTCCTTTAACTTACTAACAAGTTCCTCTTTCGTGATGCCTTTTGCTTCTGCGATTTCCGCTAGCGATTTACCAGCTTGCAGACCCGCAGTTAGCTCCTCTTGTGTCACTCCCAGAATCTCCGTTAACTCCTCAGGGTTTCCTAAATGGCCAAAAGGCATCTTGCCGCGGCCCGGACCCTTTCCACCGAAGCCTTTCTTCTCGATTTGCTGCTTAAGACGATCGGACAAGCCGGACTTGATTTGATCCGCCTTCTCTTGAGTCAATGTTCCAGCTGTCAGTTGGGCGTCGATGGCTGCCGTCTGAGCATCGGTCAGCTTTTGCAGGTAATCTTCCTCGCTCAAGCCTTTTTCTTGAGCAATTTGCAGCAGCGTTTTATCTTCCTTCAATGCTTCCATGATTACGCTCTGCTCCACACCCAGCAAGGTTGCGGTCTGCTCAACTACATTGTTCCCGCGGAAGCCGCCGCCGCGCTCGCCATGATGCATTTTTCCGCGTCCCTTGTCTCCCCATGCGGACCCGCCGTCCGGTTTCTGAATCGAAGCATTCGTCGATGTCGCTTCATTCGCGAAAACTTGATTATGTAGCGTCCCAACAAAGCCAACACCAAGAACGAAAGATGCGATCAACGTACCTGTAATCATTTTTTTGCCGATTTTTTTCATATCCTTTTTCCACCTTTTTGTTTTATTTTTGCTTACAAATTGAAGTATAGACCCCTTAGCTGAATTGCATCTGAGCGGCAACTGAAGAAACGATGAGCATTTCCTGAGCGTTTGCTGAAAATGCCAAAAAACCTTAGTTCGATGATTCATCGACTAAGGTTTTTTGGATGATTTCGGATTCAGATCATCACCGTTTGATGACCAAAATGTCCCTCGGGGGGTTACCCGTGCGTTGAATTTCATTAATTTGAGCGGTTGTAAGCGGACGGCTTACCAGAATGAACGAAGACGTAACATTGTTAAAATTGAAATTTCTCAAATCCGCAACGTCCCGGTTTCCTCGGAATATGCGGAAGGAGCCTTGGAAGTTCGTCCCGGAAAACAAAACCAGGGTTACTCCAGTAAAAACGCCCCCTCTAAGCCGGAAGCTGGAGAGGATGTTGTTAAATCGTATGGCCCCCATATCGCGAACCGCGACGCCTCTACGTTTAAAATGAATGCTTCGCCCTGTAAAGTTAAAGCCCGAGAACATCCTGAGACTAATATCCCTCTTCACCAAATCTATCACCTCTTCTTTGTGAGATGATAACAGTGTATGATAGGGTACCAAGATTGGTTCTGCCAAATGTACTAGGTTATAAGATGATTTTCAACTGGTCCGGAACATCGGTGATCACGCCGTCCAACCCGGCTTGGGCTAAAGGAGCTGCCCATTCCCCCTCGTTAACGGTATACGGATAGACCTTGAATCCATGAGCATGACTTTGGCGAATATAAGCTTCGTCAACGAACGAATAATGCGGATGCAAACTGTATACGGCAAACGGCAGCTGTCGTACGTAATCCCAAGGTTTGATAATGTTGGTGGAGAACAGCGCGCCCAGCTTCATCGACGGCTCCAGACGCGCCGTCTCCGCCAGCGCGTAATGATCGAAGGAGGATACGATGACCCGATCCAGCATGTCATGATCACGAACGGAGCGAATCAGTTTCTCCTCAATGCCCTTATGGTAGTAAGGCAAATTTTTGATCTCGAAGTTGATCAGCATGTTCGTGCCGGAAGCAACAGCCATAAATTCCTGCAGTGTCGGAATCGTTTCCCCTGCATATGGCTCGCTATGCCATGCGCCCGCATCCAAACGCCGCAGCTGCTCAAGCGTCAGCTCCTTGATCAGTCCTTGGCCGTTCGTCGTCCTTTTGACATCATCGTCATGGCAAATGACTACTTCGCCATCCTTGGTAAGATGCAGGTCCAGCTCCATGCCGTCCGCCTTCATATCTACAGCTAATTGAAACGCCTTCATCGTATTTTCCGGAGCATATCCGGAAGCTCCCCTATGCGCAATAATGAGCATATCGAACACCTCAACTTTTTCTTTTCAATAAGAAAAACAGCATCTCAGCACGTCTCATTAACCAATCTTAAAAAAGAATAACCTTCAATTTCACGTACCCGGTTTACAGATACGAGCCGTTGAAGGTCTTCTCCAATTCAAGTCACCGCTATTATTAACTTGGTTCCCAGTATAAAATATAAAATTGCCGTATTCAAATGAATTTCTTGTAAAGGTGATTCATTTAACCCCTCAGGCTTCTTTTTTCTGCCAAAGCGCTTTTCTTGAGGTCGTGACCGCTGTCGCTCCCGCTTCAAGCGCCAACCGCACATCTTCCTCGGTACGGATCAGGCCGCCTGCTAGCACAGGGATTTTCGTTTCCTCCAGAAACTCCCGGATAATATGCGGCATAATGCCGGGCAGCACCTCGACGTAATCGGGCTTCGTCTTCTCAAGCTGCATGTAGCTGTTCTCCAGCGCCAAGGTATCCAGCATGAATAAGCGTTGAATCGCAATCAGCCCTTTTTTCTTTGCCGTGAGCACGACATTGTTACGGGTGGATATAATGCCGGCAGGCCTGATTTCCTGCGCCAAAAATTCGGTGGCGTACTCATCCGACTTTAACCCCTCGATGAGATCGGCGTGAAGAAACATTTTCTTGCCCTGCTCCGAGGCGCGGCGCACCAGCGGCTTCACTTGGGCGATATGCGCGTTCAGGAGGACGAGAAACTCGTAATCTGTCTTTAACAACTGGTCGAAATCTTTCATATTCCGAATCGCTGGCACGATGGATTGGGTAATTACAGGTTTCAAATCATCACTCCTCTTGCTTTAGCCTCGCACGTTTTCTTTGTAGCCCATGGTCGCCTGTACGGCTCGCTTCCAGCCGGCATAGATGTGATCGCGTTCTGCCGCTTCCGTTGCAGACGTGAATGTCCGCTCAATCACGCGGTTATGAACAATGTCCTCTTTTCCATGCCAATAACCAACGGCTAGACCGGCCAAGTAGGCGGCGCCTAGGGCCGTCGTTTCCTTAATCGTCGGACGTTCCACTTTCGTACCAAGCAAATCCGCTTGGAATTGAATCAAAAAATTATTTGCGGCAGCACCACCATCAACTGCGAGCTTTTGCACCTTTATGCCCGAATCCGCTTCCATCGCCTCCAGAACGTCTCGGGTTTGATACGCCAGCGATTCAATCGCGGCACGGATCAAGTGGTTATCCGTTGTTCCCCGGGTTAGCCCGAATATAGCGCCCCGGGCTTCCATATCCCAATAAGGCGCGCCAAGTCCGACAAATGCCGGAACGAAATAAACGCCATCCGTGCCGGCTACCTCCGCCGCTCTCGCTTCCGATTCGGACGCGGAGCTGATCAGCTTAAGCCCGTCCCTTAGCCACTGAACCGCCGCCCCGGCTATAAAGATGCTGCCTTCCAGGGCATACTCCACTTTTCCGTCCAATCCCCAAGCGATCGTCGTCAATAAGCCATGCGTGGAGGGAACCGCTTTATTCCCGGTGTTCATCAGCATGAAGCAGCCGGTACCATACGTATTTTTAACCATTCCCTCATCGAAGCAGGCTTGCCCGAATAAGGCGGCATGCTGGTCACCGGCAATGCCCGCAATCGGGAGACCGATACCCAGCAGACTTTCGTCCGCTTGCCCGTATACTTCGCTGGAGGAACGCACCTCCGGAAGCATCGAGCGCGGCACATCCAGCATGCTCAAGAGCTCATCGTCCCACTCCAGAGAATGAATATTGAACATCAGCGTTCGCGAAGCGTTCGAATAGTCGGTCACATGCAGCTTTCCTCCGCTCAGCTTCCAAGCGAGCCAGGTATCAATCGTGCCGAACGCAAGCTCTCCCCGTTCCGCTTGATCACGGGCCCCTTCGACATGATCCAAAATCCACTTTAGCTTCGTCCCCGAGAAATAGGCATCGATCAAAAGTCCGGTTTTGCGCCGCACCAGATCCTCATACCCCTGCTGCTGAAGCTCGTGGCAAATGTCGCTGGTCTGCCGGCTTTGCCATACAATGGCGTTATACAGTGGCCGGCCTGTACGCCGATTCCACACGACCGTCGTTTCCCGCTGGTTCGTAATACCGACGGCCGCAACCTGCTGCGGTTGAATGCTTGCCTCAGCTAACGCTCCGCGAATCACGTCCAGCTGAACATCCCATATTTCCTCCGGATCATGCTCCACCCAACCGGGATTAGGATAAATTTGCCGGAATTCCTTTTGTGCGTCAGCGACGATATGCCCTGCTTTATCGAACAAAATCGCTCTAGAGCTCGTTGTACCTTGATCAAGCGCCAACACGTACAAAGACATCGCTCCCTCTCCTGTAAATAAACCTATTCCAGCATTCATAAACGTATGAGTCCGTCTATCTCTTTCGCAGCACTACGATACAAGAAATCACGGTTTCTGTAAAGTTCCATCGGAATGAAAATTGGCCCGGCCTACGGCGAAAATCCGTGCTTTACCTCTTGCAACCCACGGAAAAAAAGTTTATGATGAAGGCAATATAATAACCACTGGGTCGGAGACGAGGAAAAAGACCACAACCCTTCATTGAGTTAAGTCAATGATGCTGTTGTGCGTCTTTTTCCTTTTTTGCATATTTGTCTGTCTCCAGAAAGGAGCACCCCATGACACAAGCGTTCTCCAGCTTGAAACGGGATGACATTCAGCGTGAGCTAGAACAGGAAACTTACGATATGCTGGTGATCGGAGGCGGGATTACAGGTGCTGGCATTGCGCTGGACGGCGCGGTGCGCGGGCTCAAGGTCGCGCTGATTGAGATGCAGGACTTCGCGGCAGGTACCAGCAGCCGATCGACAAAGCTCGTTCACGGCGGATTGAGATATTTGAAACAAGGAGAGGTCAAGCTTGTGCGGGAAGTCGGACGCGAACGCGCTATCGTCCATGAAAATGCCCAGCATGTCGTCATCCCGGAGTGGATGCTGATGCCGATTATAAAAGGGGGCACGTACGGGAAGCTGGCCACATCCGTCGGTCTTTACGTGTACGATTGGCTTGCCGGAGTCAAGCGGGAGGAACGCCGCAAAATGCTGTCCAAAAGCGAAACGATCGCCAAAGAACCGCTGCTGTGGCAGGATAAGCTGCTTGCTGGCGGCTACTATGTCGAATACCGCACAGATGATGCGCGGCTCACGATTGAAATCATGAAAGCTGCCGTGGACCGCGGGGCCAAAGCCGTCAATTACACGAAAGTGACGCAATTCTTGTATGAGAACGGCAAGGTTACCGGTGTGCAGGCGGAGGACCAGAATTCGGGACGCTCCTTCAAGATTCGGGCAAGCAGGATCGTGAACGCGGCCGGCCCTTGGGTGGACACGCTGCGCGAGCTGGACAAATCGAAACAAGGCAAGCGTCTGCACTTAACGAAAGGAGTGCATATCGTTGTAGATCAAAGCCGCTTCCCGCTGAGGCAGACGATTTATTTCGATACACCGGACGGTCGTATGGTGTTTGCGGTAACTCGGGACGGCAAAACCTATATCGGGACGACAGACACCAATTACGAAGACAATCTGGAGCATCCGCGGATGACGAAAGCGGATTTGACTTATTTGCTCGCTGCGGCGAATTATATGTTTCCTACCATCGGACTTACGGAAGAAGACGTCGAGGCCAGCTGGGCCGGTCTGCGGCCGCTCATTCATGAAGACGGCAAATCGCCGTCCGAGTTGTCCCGTAAGGACGAAATCTTTCTCTCGCCATCGGGCCTCATCACTATAGCAGGAGGCAAATTGACCGGGTACCGCAAAATGGCCGAACGGGTCGTCGATCTGGTGACCGAGCAGATCGGTAAAGAAAGCGACCATACGTACCCGGGCTGCAGCACCGATCAAGTCAAGCTGTCCGGCGGTGATTTCCCGGAAGGCTTCGATGCATTTGCCGCCAAATGGACGCAGCATGGCATTCAGCAAGGCTTGTCTGAGAAGCAGGCGACTGTCCTTGTCCGACGTTATGGCAGCAACGTGCCGTCAGTGTATGGTAAATTCGATACTCTTCGCGAAGCGTCAGTAACGTATGGAATGGAGATCGACGTACTGGCGTCGCTCGTATACAGCATGGAAGAAGAAATGGTCACCCGCCCTCTCGATTTCCTCAACCGCCGTACAGGGGCCGTCAACTTCGACCACAAGAACGCTGAGCGTTGGCTGGAGCCTACCGTTCACTTTATGAGGGATGTGTTTGAATGGGATGACGAGACCGCACTTCAATATTTGAAAGAAGCAAGAGGCGGATTAAGTTTCGCGAAAGAGGCGGTTTAAAAGTTATTCTTGGCAAAAGCAAGAGCCCTCTGGTGCCTCCTTCTTTCCGGAAAGGAGGCACCAGAGGGCTCTATACCGTTAAGCAACTAATGTTGATGAGAATTTGGTGTATCCTGGAGATTGGCTTTATGTCCAGTATAACCACGCCATTCGTCATACTTGGCAATTTGTCCGGGAGAAAGGACCTCTTTTAGTTTGAGGTAATAAATCATCCCTTTAGTAGAAACGAATTTCCGTCCTCGTCCCTGAATGTAGCGTAGGTTCCCCACTGCATTTTTTGCAGTTCGCCTTCAAACTGTACTCCGTTTGCTTTCATTTGGTCATAGGTCGCTTGAATATCGTCGCATGTAAATACAATAGAAGCCTTTTGTTCCTCCCAATTTTTCATCATGCTTTTGGGATAGATCACCAGAGCGCTCTCCGCTCCTTGGGGAGCGACTTCAATCCAACTGCCGGCAGGGCCCATCGGAGTTTCCTGAACAAGTTCAAAGCCTACCTTTTCCGTCCAAAAGGCTTTTGCTTTCTGCTGGTCTTCTACATATACGGCTACGGTTGCAATTTTTGAAATCATGGTGAAATAGCCTCCTCCATCTTGGATAAACTTTTGCGAGATAAACAATGATTGTAAAAGAATATTCACTAATTAACCGCTTACTTGGGCATTTACTGACTAGTGGCATGTGACAAAAATGTGTATAATGAAGACTTGTGAACATCGGCCCCGACTTTTCTGAGAGTGAAAAGTCAACCACATTTTAAATACAGGAGGATATATCTTTGAATTTCCAACAACTGAATACGTCGTGGTTCTCCAATACCCGTGCGGACATTCTTTCCGGAATGACCGTAGCTTTAGCCTTGATTCCCGAAGCGATCGCGTTCTCTATCATCGCGGGTGTGGATCCTATGGTAGGCTTGTATGCTTCTTTCTGTATCGCCGTCATTATTTCGTTCATTGGCGGAAGGCCTGCCATGATCTCCGCCGCTACAGGTGCAATGGCACTACTCATGGTCACGCTGGTTAAAGAGCATGGTGTCGAGTACTTGTTTGCTGCGACGATATTGACCGGAGTGATCCAGTATCTGATGGGTCTGCTTAAGCTCGGGCGTTTCATTACGTTCGTTCCCCATTCCGTCATGACCGGCTTCGTCAATGCATTGGCGATTCTGATTTTCATGGCGCAGCTTCCTCACTTTGTCGGGGAAGGCTGGCTGATGTATGCGCTCGTGGCCCTGACGTTGATCATCATTTACACGCTCCCGCGTTTAACGAAGGTCATTCCTTCGGCCTTAGCCGCCATTATTATTGTATCTTCGATCGTGATCGGCTTTGGGATGAATGTTAAAACAGTCGGAGATATGGGCCAAATTACGAGCTCTTTCCCGCTGTTCCACCTGCCTCAAGTGATATTCTCCCTTGAAACGCTGTGGATTATCCTTCCGTACTCCTTGTCGCTGGCTTTGGTCGGTATTCTGGAATCCCTGCTTACCGCGACCATCGTGGATGAGATGACAGACACGAAGAGCGATAAAAACAAGGAAGTCAAAGGTCAGGGAATTGCGAATTTCGTTACTGGATTTTTCGGCGGGATGGCGGGATGCGCCATGATCGGCCAATCCGTCATTAACGTGAAGTCCGGCGGACGGACCCGTCTGTCGACCTTCGTAGCCGGAGTATTCTTATTGTTTCTGATTCTCGTTCTTGGAGATATCGTGAAGCAAATCCCGATGGCTGCTTTGGTAGGCGTCATGATTATGGTATCGATCGGCACCTTTGATTGGCAGTCGTTAACAGGTCTGAGGAGAATACCACTGAGCGATGCCTTGGTGATGATTGTCACCGTAGCTATCGTAGTCGTTACCCACGACCTGTCCAAAGGCGTGATGGCCGGCGTCGTGCTCAGCGCCGTGATTTTTGCTTGGAAAGTGGCGAAAATTAGGATGCAAAAAGAAGCGCAGCCGGATGGAAGCAAGCTGTACCGCATTTCCGGCCAACTATTTTTCGGAACGATGACTCATTTTATCGATCAATTTGATTATTCCCAAGATCCCGACCATATTGTCATTGATTTCAGCAATTCTCATGTATGGGATCATTCAGCGGTGACCGCTATTTCCAAGGTCATCTCCAAATATAAAAACTTAAACAAACAGGTGAACATCATCGGGCTCAACGAAGAAAGCAAAGTCCTGATTGAAAAAGTAGGGCTAGCCGCAACAAGCGGACACTAAAGCGGTCCAAAGGCCAGCCGATCATTCGAACTCACTCCTCCTAAGGGGGTGAGTTTTTTCATAACGAAAGGAGTCTAACTCATGCCGCACATTATCGTTAGAGGCGTACCCGTGGAGCAAATGTGCTTGATCAGCAAAACCCTAGTTGAGGATTTGGCTGTCGTTTGCGAATGCGGGACGGACAATTTTATGATCGAGTGTATTCACACGACATCTGTATTCGATGGGGAGATTGTTGAATCCTATCCCTTCATCGAGGTCGCTTGGTTTGAACGGGGACAAAGCATAAGAGACCGCGTAGCGCAGACGATAACGATGCATGTCCGCTCGCTCGGAATCCCTGAGGTGGAGATAGCTTTTATCGCCTATCGGGAGGACAGCTATTATATAAATGGCGAGCGTTGTGACAACGGGTAACCCGCTATCATGGCTCGCCGTTCTCTTCTATGATATCATTGAATATATCTTATGATCTACGTGTACCCGTCTTTCTTCATCGCAACCTTCAGGTAAATCATCCCACCGCTAATGAATATTACCTATACTCTTGAAGTCGGTGCAAGGATCGCTATGTTTTTTATTACAATGAATTCTTTGTTCATTTATCTCCTCCTTCAATGTTTTGGTCCATTGTTTTTCTCGATATTGAATCATATCTCTTGGTTGGTAGCACAAAAAACTAGGCTGCGCATGATATCTTCGTCCAAAGGAGGTCTGGTGCATGTTTAAGTACATCGTCGATCACGAAGTACAGTTAAAGCTGTTGGAGCCCGGTGACGCGGAAGTGATGTTCCGGCTTACGAATGCGAACCGCAGCTATCTGAGGGAATGGATGGCTTGGATCGACAGCACAAAAAGCTCGCAGGACAGCCGATCCTTCATCGAGTCCGCCCGAACCCGTTGGTCCAAAGGGGAAGGCATTACCGCAGGAATCTTGTTTCGTGGTGAATTGTGCGGTACGATCGATCATCATGCACTCAGCCGACTGAACCGGCACACGTCCATTGGGTATTGGCTTGGCGAATCCTACCAAGGCCGCGGCATCATGACCCGCGCCTGCCGCGCGATGGTCTCTTATGCGTTTGACGAGCTTGGGCTTGGGCTGCATCGGGTTGAGATTAGAGCCGGCGTAGACAATCTGAAAAGCCGTGCTGTGCCGGAGCGGCTGGGTTTTACGTTCGAAGGAGTCGCCCGCGGAGGCCAGCGGTTATATGGTCGCTACATCGATCTCGCCGTTTACGGGATACTTGCGGAGGAATGGGACTTAGCGTCTGGAACAGGACGAAATACATAGCAAAAAGCACCGGCCGCTTCAGAGTGCGGTCGATGCTTTTTTTCATGTTATGGAAGAGGATGATTACTATTTGCTTATAATCGCAATCGTTACGGCATCATCGAACTTTCCGTAAAATACATACGAGTTCAAGGACTCGGCCACAGCACGAAGCGGTACGAAGGTGGAACCTTCGACGATTTGGGCAGGCACATCGAACGTCACCGTTTCTCCATTGATCGTCAGCTTCTTCTCCCCGATTTTTAGAACCAGCTTGTTCGTGTCATCCGTTGCCGTTACGGTTTGCGTCGGTCCATCCCAAGCTACATTAACGCCCATAGCCTCGAAGATCGCGCGCAGCGGAACAAGCGTACTGCCATCCTTAACGAAAGGGGCCACTTCGGATTTCACCGGACTGTCATCGACGTAGATGTTGATGCTGCCTTTGGCTTGAATGGCTGGCTGCTCTAAGGTAATGTCCATTTCATAGCTTGTATCTACAGTGGTAACGTCGCCTTTCAGCGCGCCGTCAAAAGGAAGATCGATCAGATGGGTTTGACCTGGCTTCAGGTTCAACTGCATCATGGCCGGGTCCTTCTCCCATACGGCATCAGCAATTAATGTGCCATTCTTATCGGTAACCTTAATATTCAACTTATCTACCTGCGTCACAACGGAAGATCCCACATTAACGAACATACCTTGCACCAGTAGGGTGTTGTCGTTCTCGTACTTTGCCGAGTAAGAGCAGAACAACAATTCGCCTTGACCTTGAATGGAATCACAGTCTTGAGGAATCGATGCCGCAGCACCTATACCCGCAAAAGAAAACAACAACACGAAACATAATAATACCGGCATCCATTTTTTTACCATATTTTAACCCCCCTATTCATTATTATATATCGATATCTTTAATTTTAGGTCAATGGACTTAGTACTACAATTATTCTAAAGGAAATTTTATACAATTTCATCTCGGCAATTAGCGAAAGTTGTTCGTTATTTGTCCAATATGCAGCCGCGTTGGTCCTTTAGAGTCAATTGATCTGGCATACGTTGTGGAAGGAAGTGACTCCATGAACCGACAGCTACAATATTGGTGGCACATATCATATCGATGTCCCGATCAGATGACAATGAATCGAATCGCAATCAACATTGATCCTTGCTATAATGAATCATTATCTATCATGAAGACCCGGATAGGTTAAGGAGGAAGCACCGTGGCATTCGGGATCACCAGAGAAGAACTGACTCAGTGGAAAGAAGCTGTGACCAGGGGGGAGATCGCTTTTATAACCCACTTTTGGCTGGAGCCGCGTTTTCCGGGCATCAATACGGTAACCAAAGTAGGCTGCACGAACCTGGAACGCTTATCTGAATGGTGCGCAACCAACGGATTAGATCCCAGATATATTCATAACCGCGATCCTTTTCCCCACTTTGATTTGATCGGTTCGAAGCAAATAGAGATTCTGCAAAAAGAACGCTTGTGGGATCAATTGGAACGTTTTAGATTAATTTAAGGTCATGTCCATCTGAGCGTTGCATAACCAACGAGTCGAATACTCCCCGCATCATCTTTACTAACATGACACAACTACTCCATAAAAGGAGTCCCTTTTCCCGCTTCCTTCCCGTGAATTCAAATAACGTACTAAAGAGACTCCGGATTCATATAATTTACTGATGTTCAGGGTATCTGCCCAAGGTAAAGTCAATGAATCGGGAGGGAAAGCATGGATCACCTGAAGGTCATCGGCAAGAGTATCCCCAAGAAGGAGTCGCTTGATAAGGTAACGGGAGCGGCCAAATACACCGGAGATCGCGTGGAAGCCGGGATGCTTCACGCAAGAATGATGACCAGTCCTTATGCCCATGCCGCCATAGTAAAGATCGATACGTCCCAAGCCTGGCAGATTAAAGGCGTCCGCGCCATATTGACCGGAGAAGCCTGCGATATGCTGACAGGCGAGGAAATTCGGGATCGGCCCATTATAGCCAAAGACAAGGTCAGATATTTTGGTGAAACCGTTGCCGTTGTTGTGGCAGACAGCGAAGCTAGCGCACTTCAAGCCGTCTATTTAATCAAAGTGCAGTATAAAATCCTGCCTGTAGTGAATTCCCCCACGGAAGCCATGCGGTTTGATGCTCCTTTAGTCCACGAAAAGCTCGGGGAATATGACAAAGCACCCGGCGTTATCTCCCGTCCAGGCACCAACATCGCGAGCATCATCAAAATTCGTAAGGGAGATCTGGAGAGAGGCTGGAAGGATTGCGAAACGATCATCGAAAATAGCGTGGCATTCCCCCCGTCCGATCATGCCGCGATGGAAACGCGAAGCGCCCTGGCGGAAATAAGGCCGGACGGCCATATCATCATAGAAACCTCCTCTCAAGCCCCTTTTGCAGTCAAAAAATACATGGGTCTCTATTTCCACATGGATTCGGGCAAAATTATTGTCAAAACGCCTTTCGTTGGAGGAGGTTATGGTGGGAAAGCGGCCATACAGCTCGAGCTTATCGCCTATATCGCTTCCAAGGCGGTCGGGGGCCGCAAGGTCAAAATCGTCAACACCAGAGAAGAGGATATGGTGACCTCCCCTGCACATATCGGCCTTGAGGCCAGAGTCAAACTGGGAAGTACGCGAGAAGGCAAAATTACAGCTGCAGAGATCATCTATCAGTTTGACGGAGGCGCCTATTGCGACAAATCGAGCGACGTATCCAGAGCAGCGGCAGGAGATTGTACGGGACCTTATGCGATCGACAATCTGTACTGCGATTGTTTGACCCTATATACCAACCATCCTTATGCTTCCGCTTACCGCGGATACGGCCATTCGGAGCTGACGTTTGCCATAGAACGAGCCATGGACGCCTTGGCCGACAAGCTGAAGATGGACCCTATGGAGCTTCGCATGAAGAACATCGTAGCCCCGGGCGATACCAGCCCGACGCGGAATGTTCTGAATTCCAGCAATCTCGGCCATTTGCAGGAATGCATGCAAAGAATGCGGATACTGATCGAATGGGACGACTGGACCGTCCGGCGGGTGGACGCTCATAAAGTCCGGGCTAAAGGCATCAGCTGCTGCTGGAAAAATTCCTCCATGGATCCGGACGCCAGCTCAGGAGCTATTGTTTCTTTCAATGCCGACGGCAGCCTGAATTTGGAATCCGGGGTTGTGGAAATCGGGACAGGAACGAAGACGGTGCTCGCGCAGATGCTCGCCGAACGCATGCGGATGGATCCGGAGCAAATTCATGTCCGTTTTCCCATCCATACTCAGATCACCCCCGAGCATTGGAAAACCGTGGCAAGCCGCGGAACGTTTATGGCCGGACGCGCGGTTTTGAAGGCGGCGGACGATGCTATACGCCAGCTGCTGGATATTGCCGCCTGCGTGCTCAGGGTCGACCCGGAAGATTTGGAGCTCGGACGGGGAAATATTTTTGTGAAAGCCGATCCTTCCGTGCAAATCGCAGTCAAAGATATCTGTTACGGCTACAAGTACCCTAACGGGAATTCTATCGGAGGACAAATTATCGGAGAAGGCCATTATATTCAAAGACAAATGACCTATCTGAATCCGGAAACAGGGGAAGGCAATCCCGGACCGGAATGGAATGTGGCGGCGCAGGCGGTGGAGATTGAGCTGGATACCAGAGAGTATACCTACAAAATGATCAAGGCCGTCTCCGTGATTGATGCCGGTAAAGTGTTGAATCCGAAGACTGCCGAAGGTCAGGTCATAGGTGCGATGAGTATGGGTCTGAGTTTCGCCAATCGGGAAACCTTCCACTTCGACAACGAAGGGATCATTTATAACCCTTCGCTTCGCAATTACCATCTTATCCGCTATGGGGAGCAGCCCGAATATGTCGTCGAATTTGTGGAGAATCCTTGTTTGGAAGCGCCTTTCGGAGCGCGGGCACTGGGTGAGCATGGGCTGATCGGAATGCCTGCGGCACTTGCAAGCGCGCTCTCCAGAGCCGCCGGAGTCCCTCTCAACCGGCTTCCCCTTTTTCCCGAGTGCGTTTGGAAAACGGTTATGGAGGCGCAGCATGATTCCGTATAATTTCGAATATTATCAGCCGGTCACCGCGCTTGAAGCTGTTCGCCTGTTTCATGATCTTGCTCTTCAGGGCAAAGAACCGCTTTATTATGCCGGAGGAACAGAAATCATCACGATGGGTAGAATCCATCTTCTTCAACCTCGTGCAGTAATTGATATCAAAAGAATTCCCGAATGCAATACGCTTGCCGTCCATGATCAAAAGCTGGTTCTCGGATCAGCATTAAGCTTGTCTCAGCTGCATGACGTGCGCGCCTTTCCCCTGCTGGGAGAAGCCGCAGCCGGCGTTGCCGACCGGACCTCCCGAAATAAAATTACGCTGGGCGGAAACATTTGCAGCAACCTGATGTATAGGGAAGTGGTTCTGCCCTTATTATTGACCGATAGTGAAGTACGGGTCGCCGGTCCCGCAGGGTGGAAACAGGTGTCGATCCATCAGGTGTTCAATGGACAGCTCCGGCTGGAAAAGGGAGAATTTCTGGTTCAGTCGATCACCGATTCAAGCTATATCCGTATGCCTTATGCTTCGGTGAAAAAGCGGAAAGTGTCCGCTATCGGTTATCCGTTGGTTACCATAGCCGCCATCCAAACGAACTCTATGATTCGGGTGGCCTTCAGCGGTGTATGCGCATTCCCTTTTCGGTCACCGATAATGGAAGACCTGTTAAACCGGCGGGAGATTCCGCTTAAGCTGAGAATCGAGCAGGCCCTTGTCCATTTGCCTGCACCTACACTCGACGATATCAACGGATCGGCGGCTTACCGGGAATGGGTCCTGAAAAACACACTGCTGGAAACGATCCGTTCGCTGGGGGGAGAATAGCATGCGGGATATCGATGCTTATAAGGTCATGGTGGAGCTTAGCGTGAATAAGGAACAAAAGAATGTGGTCGTCAGACCGGCGGATATTCTTTTGGACGTGCTGAGGGAAGGACTGGGGCTGACCGGCGCCAAGCCCGGCTGTCTCAATGGAGACTGCGGCGCCTGCACGGTTCTGGTCGACGGCTGGCCGATGAAATCATGCCTCATGCTTGCCGTAGAGGCCTCGGGAAAACCGGTCACCACGATTGAAGGGCTGACGGATACTCCCATTCAAAGAGCTTTTATCGACCATGGGGCCTTTCAATGCGGTTACTGCACCCCAGGGTTCATTATGAATTGTCATGCCTTAATTCAAAAACACCCCCAAGCCAGTGATGAAATCATCCAAGATTGGCTGCAGTCCAACATTTGCCGGTGTACGGGCTATCAGGAAATCAAGAAGGCCATTCTCTCGGTATTGCGCCGGGAAAACCTCTCGCAAGGTAACACCCCTTTGTAATAATGAGGGGTTTTACCTTGCAGCAGCCGACTTCGTACCGAACTGCCTTGAAGGCGATTCGATATTCAAGACACCGGTTCGTTTTGAGATTGGCTGTGAAACAGTCCGTAATAATAACCCTTTTCCTTCAAAAGAGAGCCGTGGGTCCCTCTCTCGATCAGCCTTCCCTCATCAATTACCAAGATTTGATCCGCTTTTTGGATCGTATTCAACCGATGAGCGATGACCACATTGGTTCTGCCCTTCATCAAACGGGATAATGCTTCTTGGATTTTGATCTCCGTAATCGTATCGATACTGCTTGTCGCCTCATCTAATATCAATATGGACGGATCGGCCAAGACGGCCCGGGCAATGGACAGCAGCTGCTTCTGGCCTTGACTGATTCCGCTTCCGTCATGATGCACAGCCGTATCGTACCGCTCAGGCAGCTTCATGATAAACGAATGCGCATTAGCTAGCTTGGCGGCTTGCTCCACTTCTTGATCAGTCGCCTCCAGTCTGCCGTAACGGATGTTGTCCCGAATCGTCCCCTGAAAGAGAAAAGCGTCCTGCAGCACAAAGCCCATATGCCCGCGAAGACTCGCCCGTTTGATATTACGGATGTCATACCCGTCAATAAAGATTTGACCGTGGTCCGCATCATAAAAACGGGTGAGAAGCTGCACAACGGTCGATTTTCCCGCTCCTGTCGGGCCGACCAACGCTACTGTCTCCCCTGAAGAAATATGAAAATCCATACCCTTTAACGTTTGAGTTTCCTGATTGTATGAGAATGACACGTCCGCGAACTCGATGTCTCCCCGCAATCCCGACAGCGATATGGCTTTCTTCTCGTCTTTCTCTTCCTCATCCTCCTCCAGCACTTCAAACACCCTTTCGGCCCCGGCCACCGCGGAAAGAAACGTATTCCATTGGTTGGCCAAATCATTCAGCGGCCGCGTGAATTGTCTGGAATATTCGGCGAACGTAACGATTACCCCGATCGAAACCATATCATGCAGCGCAAGAACCCCTCCCGCTCCGGCAATCACCGCAAAGCTCAGGTTATTTAATACGTTCATTAACTTAGTGATAAATCCCGAGTAGGTTTGGGCCCAATAACCGGCTGCTTTTAATTTTTCCGCTTTCGCATTAAATTCCGAAATCATATTCTCTTCCCGCGAAAAGGCTTTGACGACACTTTGACCGGAAAGCGCCTCCTCCACAAAACCGTTCAACTCTCCCATGTTCCGCTGCTGCTCTTTAAAATATTTTCCCGTACGCGCCGTAATCCACTTCATGCCCAGAACCATGATGGGAATCATCGATAACGTAATCAAGGTCAGCGGCATGCTGAGCCAAATCATCAGGCCGATCATTCCAATGAAGGTAAGCACACTGGAAACCAATTGGATAAAGGAACTGTTGAGCGTCTGACTCACATTATCTATATCATTGGTGAGCCGGCTCATGACCTCGCCATGCTGCCGCTTGGCAAAAAAAGACACCGGAAGCTTATGCAGATGACGAAACAGGTCCGACCGCATGGCATACACGGTTTGTTGGGCAACGCCGATCATCCAATAATTTTGCAGCCAGGTCGATATCGAATGAAGCAGGTACACTCCCCCCAAGATCATCATAAGGGTAAACAGACCTTGGTTTTGCTCAGTTCCCATGTAGGTATCGATCGTTACGCCGAGCAAATATGGCCCGAGAAGACCGAGCAAAGAGCTTATGATCACCATCATGAAAATAAGCACCAGAAATCTCCGATGAACGGAAAGATAAGTCCATATATTTCTGAGAGTACGCAGTCCGTGTTTGGCGAAGGGCTTTCCTTTGGGGACCGGTGCGCCTATTCGCGCGGCAGATGGCCCCCTGCCTCCCGCCGGTTGAAATGGAGTGGGAGGGTTAAACATGGGCTGTATCCTCCTCAATGAACTGTGATCGAACGATTTGGCGGTAGAGCTCGGATTGCCGCATTAACGCTTCATGTTTTCCCGCGGCCAGCAGACGTCCATCATCCAGAAGCAGGATTTGGTCCGCTCTCATGGCCGTGCCGATTTTTTGGGTAATGATCAGCCTCGTGCATGGAAAGGTACTCAAAGCGGCGAGCAGCCTGGCTTCTGTATTTAAATCCAATGCGCTCGTACTGTCATCCAATAATAAAAGCTTCGGTTTGCGTATCAACGCCCTTGCAATCGAAAGACGCTGCTTTTGCCCTCCCGACAAATTAACCCCTTTCTGCCCCACGACAGTCTCATATTGATGCGACAGCTTCATAATGGTTTCATGAATTTGAGCCGCTTGAGCCGCTTGGATAACCTGTTCCATCGAAGCATCCTCTTTTCCCCACAGGATATTGTCTCTTATCGTCCCTGTAAACAGTATGGCCTCTTGAGGAACCAGCCCGATCTCCTCGCGCAATTCTTCCGGCTTCATGGTTCGGATATCGGTGCCGTCGATGAGGAGGGTTCCGCCGCTCGCCTCGTACAGACGTGGTATGAGCTGAAACAAGGAAGTTTTCCCCGAGCCTGTAGCTCCTAGAATAGCGACGGTTTCGCCGGGCTGGGCAGTAAACGAGACGGACTTGAGGACCGGTTCTGAAGTCCCCGGATATTGAAACGAAACCTCCTTAAAAACAAGCTTGCCTTCCGTTACACGATGAGCCGACTCCCTAGGGCCGGAATCCTTCTCGTCTACCTTGGCTGCGAGTACTTCCGAAATTCGATTTGCCGAAGCTTTACCCCGAGATAGGATCATCATAATCATCGAAACCACCGAAAACGAGCCTGTAATCCGAGTCGCATAATTGACAATCGCAACGATTTCGCCAAGATTTGCATGATTCGCATTCACTTCCAAACTGCCGTACCAAAGGATGAATAATATACTCGAATTCATTACCAAGAGCAGCATCGGGATCGTCAGCTCAATCAGCCTCAAAGCCGAGGCTGTGCGGTCCATCAAATCCTCATTGGCATTCGAGAAGCGCTTCATTTCGTGACCGTCTCTCACGAAAGCTTTAATCAATCGGATTCCCATTAAATTTTCGCGGACAATTCCATTAGCATGGTCTAGGCGTTCCTGCACGGAACGGAACAACGTAAATCCCTTCTTCATCATAACTGCCATAAAAACGAGCAGGAGAGGAATGACGACCACTAAAATAAAAGCCAATTGAAAGTGCACCGTTAAAGCCATGACCATACCCAATATCATAAACAAAGGAGCGCGCATCATAATACGCAGGCCCGCAAACACAATATTTTGCAGCTGGGTTACATCGCTTGTGACTCTCGTAATTAAAGTAGAGGTGGCAAACTGGTGAAAACGGGCATACGAAAACGACTGAACCTTCGCAAATAAGCTTTTTCGAATGTCGAGCCCGAAGCTTTGGCTGACATGGGCCGCAAAGAACGAATTGATAATGCCTGAGGCAAACCCGAGCAATGAAATGCCTACCATGATTCCTCCCCATCGCAGCACAACGGAGAGTTCTTTTTTCATAATGCCTTCATTGATGATTTTGGCCATCAGCAGCGGATGCAGCAGCTCCACCATTAACTCGACAAGCATTAAAAACAGAGCAATGATGATCGCTATTCGGTATGGCTTTAAAAACGACATCACATTTCGCATAATGCAGCAGCCTCCAACCTGTATCCAAACGCTATTCGGCACATATATAGTGTACCTATATAAATTATACACTACATGTAAAAAATATCCACATATTTTTTACAGTTCATAACATATGATGTTAGAAAATATGCCTCTCAGCTTTCCTTAATTAACCACTTACATTTTTGAGTTAAAACATATTGTTTTCTTTAAATAAATATGCAAAAATAATCTGAATGGGGTAAAATCTTTTGACCTGAAGATAATAAAATAACGGAGGTTATAGCATGGCAACTTTGGAAACAACACAGCACAACGAATTAGAAGCAAGAAAGTATGTGAACGAAGTTTATGAGACCGTAATCAAGCGCAATGCTTACGAAAACGAGTTCCATCAAGCGATTAAGGAAATTTTATTCTCCCTTGTCCCCGTATTTGCAAAACACCCTAAGTACATGAAAGCCGGTATCCTTGAAAGGATTGTCGAGCCCGAAAGAATCATTACCTTCAGAGTTCCTTGGGTAGACGATCAAGGGAAGGTTCAAGTCAACCGCGGTTTCCGCGTTCAGTTCAACAGCGTCCTGGGCCCTTACAAGGGAGGATTAAGATTCCACCCATCCGTTAACGCCAGCATTATTAAGTTTCTAGGATTTGAGCAGATTTTCAAGAACTCTTTGACAGGTCAACCTATCGGCGGAGGCAAGGGAGGATCCGACTTCGACCCTAAAGGCAAGTCCGACGGAGAGGTCATGAGATTTACCCAAAGCTTTATGACGGAGTTATTCAAATATATCGGTCCGGACGTCGACGTACCTGCCGGTGATATTGGCGTAGGCGCAAGAGAAATCGGTTATATGTTCGGTCAATATAGAAGAATCCGCGGGGGTAACGAAGCCGGAGTACTTACAGGCAAAGGAATCGGTTACGGCGGCAGCTTGGCGCGTACAGAAGCCACTGGATACGGTACGGTCTATTTCGTGGAAGAAATGTTGAAATCCATAGGCTTGGGCTTCGAGGGAAGTACTGTTGTGATCTCCGGTTCCGGTAACGTCTCCATTTATGCCATTCAAAAAGCAATCCAGTTTGGCGCAAAAGTAGTCGCTTGCAGCGATTCTAACGGATATGTATATGATCCGGACGGCATTAAATTTGAAACGGTTAAACGTCTTAAAGAAGTTGAGAGAAAACGTATCAGCGAATATGTAAAAGAGCATCCTCATGCGCAATATCATGAAGGTTGCGACGGAATTTGGACAATCCCATGTGACATCGCCCTCCCGTGCGCTACTCAGAACGAAATCAACGAAGCTTCTGCTAGGCTTCTGGTTGCCAATGGCGTCAAAGCCGTAGGCGAAGGCGCGAATATGCCTTCCACATTGGAAGCCATCGATGTGTTCTTAGAGAATAACGTCCTGTTCGGACCTGCAAAAGCAGCTAATGCCGGAGGTGTTGCCGTGTCCGCATTGGAAATGGCCCAAAACAGCATGAGATATTCTTGGAGTTTCCACGAAGTCGATGATAAACTTCACGCCATTATGAAAGACATTTACAGAAGCAGCGTACAAGCCGCTGAAGAATACGGTCACCCTGGAAACCTGGTGGTGGGGGCGAATATCGCCGGATTTACCAAAGTAGCAGACGCTATGATCGCGCAAGGCGTCATTTAATACAGTAAGATGATAGATAGGGCTGACCACAACAGGGTCAGCCCTATTATTTATTAAGTACCGGAGACGGCTGCCATAGGCTCAGACTCAGGCTTACCGGAGTGATCCACCAGAGACTTTTTCCCCCACGCTCTGCTTCTCCAACGAAAGAACATGATGATGCCGCGTGTCCATTCATCCGCTGCGATAGCTAGATCAGAGGCTCACGGAACAGGATCACAAGAATATCGCCCAGAACCGTAATAACCAGACCCCATTTCAAGCTCTTCCATACCCCACGCCCATGATAGGTTACTTGCCCAAAGGCGGAAGGTATTCCTATTTCCGGGAATCCCATAGCTGTCCCCTTGTAGGATATTCTGCTTGGGGACAGCTGGTTTTGTTTGCCGCTATTCCAAATACTCCATATCAATCACATTAGAATTACTTACTTTCCATGTGCCGTCACTACTTTTGATCAAAGTATGCTCCGTGACCGTCTTATTATCCGCAAAATCTGGGCCGCTGCCTCGCGTAATTTGCACCACTTCTACAACGGCTTCGTCCTCAGAGCGTTCAATCATCTTTGAGCTTTCGATCTCATACTTAATACCATCATAAGTTTCAAATAGAAAAGCCATCGTCTCTTGAGTTTCCTCATAAACATAAGAATCCTGATCAATCGTTGCTAAATAACCTTCGAGATCTTCTTGCTCTAATGCACGAATGCTCTTCTCAAATGTAGATAAGATTTGTTTATTTTCTGCCTCTACATTAGCTTTCATCTTATCCAGCTCTTCTTTGGAGCTTCGTTTAAAAATAATGTTCTCCGAGTCGTCATCGCTTAAAGTAATTTGATCCTTGCCGTTAATGATAATAACTGCACTGTGCTCATCATTTTCCAAATCGGTAACATAGAGCTTATCCTCTTCGCTATGGTCGACTTGAAGCTTCAAGATTTCTTCCTCATCCAAATGATAGTAAGACATCTTCATCTCTTGGTCCCCGGATTTTTCAAAGAAAACATAACCCTTTTCCTCTTCGCTGTACCAATATCCGGATACGTCTTCAATTTTGGCTAATTTTTGATACAATAATTGCCTTGAGCTATAAATAGATTGATAGGGCTCTACCTGCTCCAAGAGGAACGTTCCCTCCGTTTTTCCCGGTAGAACAACGCCGATTTTATGATCCTTAGTCGCATAATATAAAATCTCGTTCGATATACTGTATTCCTCTGCATTAAGCTCGATCTTAGCTTTTTCTTTGCCGTACAATTTTACATAAATATTGCCGTCTTTATCATCATAATATACGGCTTTATTGTCCATGACCTGTACCGTTCTAATTTCAGAAGCTACTTTTTCAGCTTCTTTACCTGCTTCCCAAACATACAAATCCTCGTCCTTATTTAAATAGGCAAAAAGCTGGTGGTCTTTACTGAATTCCAATTCATTTATTTCGGAAGCCACCTTTGTTTTTTGCTTCGATTTAATATCGAATTGATATAAATGGTTCTCGCTATTGAGGTAATAGACCGACTTCTCGTCCCATGAAATAAAATGATTCCGAATATCGGAAGCGATTTTCTCCCGAGCGTACTCATTTTTACCCCACTGCGACAAATACAGCTCTCCATACCCTTTGTCCGTGTTAAATTCATCCGTCAAAGTGACAAAGCCGCCATCCGATGAAATATACGCATCGCCGGCATTGCTATTGGACAGCTTATACTTTACGCCCTGGTCACGGAGAACATAAATCATGCTCTCCTCCGACTGATAGACAACCGATTTGGTGTCTCTTGATACTTCAAAGAAATTTACATCGGAGGCAAGCTTCTCCTTATCACCTGCAGGCGGAATTCGGTACAAGCTGCTTGCATCGTCCAAATAATAGACTGTACCGCCGTCACCGGCTAACCGATAGCTGGATACCTCGCTGCCGAGCTTAGATTTTTCTTTTCCCTTCTCAAGGACATATAAAGCTTGATCCGAATTTAAATAATATATTTTTTGTCCATCCGCCGAAATTTCGATGGAATGGAATTGGACGTCGCTATCCACTTTCTCCTTTTCTTTCCCGGTCTCCCAAGCATATAGATTATTTTCGCCATCCAAAAATAGGACTCTTTTCGCGTCAGGATACGGTACAAAATTCCCAATTGCAACCTCATTGGCCACTTTCTCCGGCTCCTGATTCATGCGCTTTACATATAATTCTCCTGTCTTCGAATCCTTCTCTCCCTTTTTAAACATCCATATGGCCGGCTCCTCTTCTGCCGCTTTAGGAGCCTTTTCTCCTGGAGTACACGCAGTAAGTAAAGCGAATACGGTTAATACAATAAACCAAAGTATGGATCTGCCCTTCATGCTGAAATTCCCCTTCCGCCGTTCTCTTCTCCTATTGTTAAATTGACACATAGGTAAATAGTAACAAACGGACAAAAAATCAGCAATAAAAAAGAACACCATCGAATAATGGTGTCCTTAGCCAGGTAAGAATTACTTCACAGTGGCTTGTACTTTGTAATCCTAGGTGCAGTTATGTCACTGCTATTCCTCGTAAATCTTGACCAACAGCTCGCCCAATTCTTGAAGCGCCTGCTCTTCTTGTTCTCCGTCGGTCTCCAGCGTAACCTCGTCATTCAGGGCAATCCCTAGCGTAAGCATGCTTAACGAGCTTTTTCCGTTCACTTTCTTACCATTTTTAATCACATTCACTTTACACGGGAACGTGCTGGCGGTCTGAACGAACATTTTCGTAGGGCGTGCATGAAATCCGGAAGGATTGAGCACAGTAAAGGTTTGGGATGTCACTTAGAATCACTCCTTGTCAGCATATGAACATACTCTTTGATTTCATTCTGGCTTCTCATCGCGAGCGCACGATCAGCGTGAGCGACCCATTCTTCTTGAACAAGCTCACGAATCAGCGCTCTGGCAGGTAGAATGGAACTGGCGCTCATACTAAACTCATGCAGCCCTAGTCCCAGCAGCAGAGGAATCGCCGTTTCATCGCCGGCCATCTCCCCGCACATGCCGACCCACTTGCCCTCTCGCTCAGCCGCGCGAATAACCATTTGAATGAGTCTGAGAATGGAAGGATGACACGGTTGATACAGGTACGATACGGTTTCGTTCATCCGGTCTGCAGCCATTGTATATTGAATCAGATCGTTCGTCCCGATACTGAAGAAATCGACCTCTTGGGCAAAGCTATCTGCCGCAAGCGCCGCTGCAGGCACTTCGATCATCATTCCTACTTCGATGTGGTCAGCTACCGCTTGGCCTTCTTGGACAAGCTTGTCTCTCTCTTCTTGAAGCAGACGCTTGGCTTCCAAAAGCTCTTCGAGAACAGCAATCATCGGGAACATGATCTTCAGTTGGCCGTGACGGCTTGCCCGTAGAAGTGCGCGCAGCTGCGTGCGGAATAAATCCTGCCGATCGAGGCAAAGACGAACGGCACGCAGGCCAAGAAAAGGATTGCTCTCTTTAGGAAGCTCCAGATATGGAAGCTCCTTGTCGCCACCGATATCCAGTGTACGGATAACGACCGGCTTGCCCTCCATTTTTTCAAGCACATACTTATAGACCTTGAATTGCTCCTCTTCCGTAGGAAATGAACTCCGTCCCATATATAAAAATTCCGTCCGGAACAATCCGATGCCTTCAGCGCCGTTATCGAGCACCTTCTGCATGTCCTCCACACTGCCGATATTGGCTGCGAGCTCTACCTGTCGGCCGTCTTTGGAAATCGTGGGCTGATCCTTGAGCTTGCTCAGCTCGGCCTGACGGATTTCGTATTGTTCCTTCTTCTGACGGTAAGCTTCCAATTCCTCTTCGCTCGGATCAACCACCATACGGCCTTCTACGGCATCCATAATGACGGTGACACCCGCTGTAATCTCTCCTGCGCTCGCTCCGACACCGACGATGGCCGGGATACCCAACGAACGGGCCATGATCGCGGAGTGGGACGTACGGCTTCCGATTTCCGTAATAAAACCCCGCACCACATCCAAATTGAGCTGTGCCGTATCCGAGGGGGAGAGATCCTCGGCTATAATAATAGACTCCTCTGCAATATCCGAGACGGTGGTATACTTCTCCCCGCGCAATCCGCTCATTAAGCGCCCGGATACATCGCGTACATCGGCGGCGCGTTCTCTTAACAGCTCATTATCCATCGCCAGCAGCGCCTCAATAAAAGCTTGTGAAACCTCATGAAGCGCGTACTCTGCATTGATTGCTTCCTGCACGATGTTATCAAGAATGACATCTATGAAATCCGGATCCTCGAGCGAAAGTAAATGCGATTCAAAAATTTCAGCCTTCTGGGAACCGAGTCTCGCTTCCGTCAGCTCTCGAATCGATTCCAATTCCTGTTTAGCCTGCTCGACGGCTTCCCGAAAGCGTTGTGCTTCCTGCTTGGTATCTGTCACTTCGCTTCGGACAGGAACATAAGTCGAGGCCTTCAGCCGGTAAGCTTTGGCAATAGCGAAGCCGGGAGAAGCAGCAATACCCGTTAACAAATTCGACATGGTGAACAGTCCTTTCCCTACGAATGAGCTTTTTGCTTCAATTGATGAACATGATTCAGGATCAGCGCATGTACTGGATGCTCTTCCGGGATGCTTGTATATTGAGTCACAGCCTGGTTTATCCCTAAGGCTTGAATAGCCGACTGCAGTTCAACGGCTTCCGGATCTTCTGCGTTATCGAACAACAGGGCAGCCGCCATAGCCAGCGCCAAATGATTCGGCTGTATCCCTAGCTCAAACGCTTGGAGAGCCGGACGAACTAACCTGTCGTTCGGAGATAGCTTACGAATAGGAGAACGTCCCACGCGTTCGACCTCGTCCGTCAAATAAGGATTGCGGAAGCGGTCCAAAATTTTATGGATATACCCCATATGCTCTTCCGGATCAAAACCGTACTTTTTTACAAGCATTTCGCCAGTTTCTTCCATCACCTGCTGGACCCGCGATGTAATCCCCACATCCGCCATCGATTCCTGAATCGTGGAGAAGCCGTGCAGGTATCCAAGATAAGCAGCAGTGCTGTGCCCCGTATTGACGGTAAAGAGCTTCCGTTCAATATAAGGCGTCAATTCATCCACATAGTGAATTCCTTTGACTTCGTTAAAACCCTCAATCATTCTTGAACGGTCAACCACCCATTCATAGAATGGCTCCACCGTTACTTTAAGCGGATCCTCGTGATGCTGGATAGGAACGATCCGATCCACCGCAGCATCCGGGAACGCTACGTATTGATCCACTTTACCGCGGATTTCTTCGCTCAATTGGGAATAGACATGCTCTTTCAGCTGCGAGCTTCCGCCGATCGCATTCTCACATGCAATAACATGCAGAGGGGCGCTGGAGCGCGAAAGCCGTTGTTCAATGCCTTTGGCAATCCCTCCGGCAATGTGCTTTAGTATCGTCACTCCGACAGCCGTAGTGACAAGGTCCGCATTTGCAACAGCTTCTGCTACTTGATCCAGGTCTTTTCCATTGATCGCCGTAACACCGCTCACTACCGCAGAGTCATGGGCTTCGTTGGCCAAGGTCACTGTATATTCGCCTCTTTGCTGCAATTGGGAGACCAGCGTGTCATTGACGTCTATAAAGCAAACTTCATAGCCTGACCTCGATAGCAGCAGTCCGATAAAGCCTCTGCCGATATTACCCGCTCCGAAATGAACGGCCTTCATGATTCCATCCCGCTTTCGAAAATACCGATCATCTCTTCAGCCGAAGATGCTTTAAGGATGCGCTCCAGGTTATCGTCATCCGAGCAAATCATCGCCACATTCGTCAAAATTTCCAAATGATCGTCTCCTGCCGCGGCAATACCCACTACCAAATGAGCCTTCTCTCCATCACCGAAATCGACACCTTCGGGAAATTGTATGATCGACAGCCCCGTGGAACGTATGAGTTCTTTGGAATCCTTGGTGCCGTGAGGAATAGCCAGCCCTCCACCCATATAGGTAGACAGGGTTTGCTCTCTTTCAATCATTAAGTCAATATATCCGGCAGAAGCGTGGCCCGCATCGACGAGAAGCTGTCCGGCCATGCGAATCGCTTCAAATTTGTCCTGGGCTTTGGCATTCAGTTTCACTTTGTCCTTCGATAAGATACTCATTTAGGTAACTCTCCCCATTTCGGTTTTATTTTCAAAAAAAACTGCCAGCTCATTCGATATAAATTGCTTAATCTGCTCCGTGGTCCCGCTCTCTAGCATCCGGATCATATCCGGCCGGAGCAGCAAAGCGCTGATCTCACTTAGGACTTCCAGACCTTCCTTGGAAAGCTCCCGCGGCCCAAGCATGAGCAGCAGCTCGCGGACCTGCGTGGGATGCTCAGAGTCCAAGGTCAATGCTTCGGTTAGCCGAAACAAAGACAGCATCGGTCTTCGGACAAGCTCACTTCTTGTATGAAACAGAGCCAACCCGGTTTCCGGGATCACCTGAGTCCCGTATCGTTCTCTCTCCAGCAGCTGCTCGACGATCGGTTCGGTTCTCTCCCAAGCCCCATCCCTGCTAACCGCATCACAAGCCTGCTGTAGCGTTGACTGCAGGTCCGAATGGTTCGCCAAGTGAAACACCTTAAAATCGTCCATCAGGGATACCATTTCGTCTAAATAGGCTTTAAGACCGCGTAAACGCTCTAATGACGGAGTCCCCTGCCTAGGCCCGGGAAGGTCCACGGGAGCCCGCTTTAAGGTGATGGTTTGAACATATTGACGCAGTTTTTCCGTCTCTTCTTTCGTGAGCAGAGGGCTTAGCTTGAAGTATTTCCCCGGCTCCAAAGGAAGGTCCACGGTGGAAATGATTAAATCATATGCCTGTTCTGGAGTTCTGGCAGCTTCGTACCAAGACACATTCCCGACAATCTCGATTTGAGGCAGCTCCTTCTCCAATCGGATGGCCAACAGCTTCGAGGACCCAATACCGCTGGTGCATACCACAATCGCCTTGACGTTACGGGAAAACTGCTTCAGACGTTCCATGGATGCGCCGAAATGCAAGACGAGAAATCCGATTTCTTCATCAGGGACAACGAATCCAGTGATGATTTCATCTGCCCCTTGCCGGATAAAGCCAAATAGAAGCTCATAATCCTTTTTAATTTGGGAGAGGAGCGGATTACGAATGTGTGCGCCTCCCCTAATCCGCTGGAAGGCCGGCTCAATGTGCTTGAGCAGCCCTTCCCTCAAGGAACGATCTTCACTTAGCGGTACGCCGACTTGATTCTCTATGTAGCGTATGAGTCGTTGAACCGTCTCCATCAAGCTTATATCATCTTGCGGGAGCAGTCGGTTGGGATGGACCTCTCCATCCCAATCCAATAATTCTGCTATATAAGAGGCTTCCTCCGGAGGCAAAGAAAGATGCAGCGCTTCGGATAATTGCAAGACCATTGGAGCCTTGGCCGTCATGCTATCGACTGCCGTCTCTTGGCCGGAATGCAGCTCCCAAGCCGGTTCGATCTCCTTGCCCTGCCGGATTCTTGTGATCGCTACAGACAATCGGATCAAGAGGTCAGTATAAGCCCCCTCCGAAAGCTCGATGGGCCATTTTTCTTCCAGCTGCCACAGCGCATGCTCCACATTCATCCAATGGTCTTTACCTACCATAGCAAGGAGCCGTCCGGTCAGCGGATGATGCGGTCCGATAGCGATTTTCCCGAACAAGTCGGAATCATCCAGATGCTTTCGTGCCAGCAGGCATATGGCATTTCTCTTATTGGCTTCAGGACCGTTTAGCTGTACGCCATACCCTCTTCGCCGAACCAACGTCAAGCCGCTTTTCTGAATCCATTCTTCAAGGTCGTCCAAATCACTGCTGATCGTCGGTACGGTAACTTGCAGATTGTGCGCCAAGGAAAACAGCTTCACCGGTTCATCGGCTTCTAAAAGCGTACAAAGCATCAGCGCTTTTCGTTCATCTGCCGAATATTCCACTGTATTCATATTGGAGAGACTCCGTTTGAGCGCATCCAGCTGTTCCGACTCTGCTTGAATTTGGATGCCGATACCGGATTTTTTGTGCAGGGAAACATCATAGGCCGCCAGAACGTTCTCCAACTCCAGCAGCTCTCTGTGAACCGTCCGCGTGCTGACCTTGATATCAGCGGCAATTTCTCCAGCCGTGATTTCATCCTTCCGGTTCAGCAGCAGCTCCAGGATTTGTCGTTGTCTGTTGGAAACGTTCATCACGGACAGCTCCCCTATTTAACAAAATGGAGATAACGCCGGCAGAATGCCAGCGTTACAATACTTCGCTTTAATTAGCTCAACCGTTTGACGAGTTCATCGTATTCCGGGCTTTTCAGGAAATTGTCGATCGATATATGCTCAGCATTCGGCGCTTGCCCTTTGGCGCGATCCGTCAGGGTTTTATGCGTGATCACGATATCCGCATCCTGTGGAATCTCACTGATCGCCGTATTAATGACGGTTACATCTACGTCGGCTGCTTTCATTTTCTTTCTCAAAATGGAAGCCCCCATTGCGCTGGAACCCATCCCGGCATCACAAGAAAATACAATTTTGTTCACTTCAGACTTCTTGTTCTCAACAACTGGAGCTTCGGCAACTGCAGCTTCGGCTTTGCCTGCATTTTTCATTTGCTTCATTTTTTCAGCCGCTTGCTCCAAATCTTCTTCCTGCTCATCTTTACGGCTCGTTTTGAGCAGAAGAGCAGCTACCAGGAACGAAGCAACCGTTGCCGTCACCACGCCGGCCAGTACAGGGAACAAACCGCCTCTTGGCGCCATAGCGATGTAAGCGAAAATACTCCCCGGCGATGCTGTGGCGACCAGACCTGCATTAAATAAAGCGAAGGTGAACGTTCCGACTACACCACCTGTAATTGCAGCCAAAATCAACCGCGGATTCATCAAAATGTAAGGGAAGTAAATCTCGTGGATTCCGCCAAAGAAGTGGATGATCGCTGCGCCGGGAGCGGATTGCTTCGCCGTACCGCGACCTACCAACCAGTAAGCCAGCAGGATACCCAGTCCTGGTCCGGGATTCGATTCCAGCATGAAAATAATCGATTGTCCTGTTTTGGCCGCTTGATCCAAAGCAATGGGACCCAACACACCATGATTGATCGCGTTGTTCAAGAAAAGAATTTTACCCGGCTCGATCAGGACGTTCGCCAGCGGAAGCAGTCCCGCATTGACCAAGAATTGAACACCCGCTGCCAAGATATTACTGATGACTTGAACGACCGGGCCCACTCCCGTATACGCTACCAGAGCCAACCCGGCCCCGATAATACCAGCCGAAAAGTTATTGACGAGCATTTCAAAGCCGGAACGGATCTTGCCTTCCACTGCTTTGTCAAACTGCTTCAAAACCCACGCCGAAGCCGGTCCGACGATCATAGCCCCCAGAAACATTGGGATCGTCGCACCTACCACGACTCCCATGGTTACTACAGCACCGATCACTCCACCGCGGGAACCGTGAATCATTTGTCCCCCGGTATACCCTATAAGAACGGGAAGCAAATAAGTGATCATAGGGCCTACCAGCTTAGCCAAATATTCGTTTGGAATCCAACCCGTTGGAATAAATAAAGCCGTGATCAATCCCCATGCGATGAAAGCGCCGATATTCGGCATCACCATACCGCTCAGGAATCGACCGAAGCGTTGTACGGCCACCCGAATACCTCCGGAAGAAGGCTGCTGCGCTGCCTCTGTATTCACTAGGATTTCCCCCTTTGATTTATAATTGCCTCTGCCTACACATATACGGGCAGGGGTTTATGATTTTATCGTAAAGCAGGCTGCCTGAATGTTCAATCAAAGGAAAAGTTCGTTTCGTCATGATTACTGTTGACAACATTTAAGTAGATTTATTCATTAAAGATTTGATTATGCTACCGCCCTAGCATACCCCTCTATCAAAATGTCATGTTTTATTACATGAATTAAAATATTTATTGTTATTTTTGAGGTTGTCCGATATAATCCTTTCATGAGTGTTAGAAATAATTACATAAATGGAGGGAAAAGTGTGAAGAACAGAGTGAACAAGGCTTCAAGGATAGGTATGATGTTAGGTGTGGTAACAATTCTTATCGTACCATCATTTGGTTTTGCCAGCGCGAACAGTATGCCGCTTCAACCCACTACACTGGAAAAAGTCGAAGGACAATATTATGTTCCATCAACCATAGAAAATATTCGTTGGGGACACCTGCCCAATCGAGACAGCAAAGCTGTACTGACCGTTCCTTCCGGAAGTGCTGTAACCTTCGACACGGTCTCTCATGAAGGTATTGTCGAAGACCAGGGACGGAATCCGGTTCAATATTTTGGATCTCACGGTATTCCAGCAGATCAAGTGTTGGAGGATGCCAAAGCGATTGCCGCCTCTCCCATCGCGCATGATTTTGACAAAGACGGTCCTCACGTCGTTACAGGACCCGTTGCGATCGAAGGCGCGGAGCCAGGCGATGTATTAAAGGTTGAGGTTCTGTCGTTGCAAACAAGGGTGCCTTATGGCGTTATTTCGAACCGACACTATAAAGGAGCATTACCCGGGGAATTCCCGGAAAATAAGGGGCCTCAAGAAGGCGCCAGTGCTGAACATCCCGAATTATATAATAACGTATCCGTCTTCACCCCTATTGAGGAAATCAATGGAAAATGGTACGGTATTCTTCCCACGGAGAACAATCAGAAGGTAAGATTTCCGATCCATCCATTCCTCGGTGTTATGGGAGTAGCACCAGATTCGAGCGAAAGAATACATTCGGTTCCTCCAACCGAAACCGGAGGTAATATCGATATTAATGAATTAGGGGTAGGATCAACGCTTTATCTTCCTGTTAAAATCAGCGGAGCTCTTTTCTATACCGGAGACCCGCACTTTGCACAAGGCGACGGCGAGGTCGCTTTAACCGCATTGGAAGCATCGCTGCGTGGAACCTTACGTTTAACCGTACTCAAAAATGGCGATCCATCCATTCCTCGTAACGGCGAGTTTACACAACCTTTTGCCGAAACGGAAGATTACTGGATTCCGATCGGTCTGGATCCCGATCTGGATGAAGCGATGAAAGAAGCGGTTCGTGAATCTATCACTTTCTTATCAGACAAACTGGGAATGAACCGCGCAGTGGCTTATGCTTATCTCAGCGCCGCAACAGATTATGAAGTATCTCAGGTCGTGGATCGAACCAAGGGAGTACACGGCCTCATTCGTAAAATCGATTTCCTGGAATCGCTCAAAGTCCATGTGAATGTCAATGGAACGCACATTTCGCCTTCTGTAATTAACGACAAGTTCTATGTGCCCCTTCGCGACATTGTCGAAGGTTTAGGCGGAATGATAGAGTGGGACAGCACAACAAGATCAGCTATCGCCACTCTACAAGGCAAAAGCATAACGGTAAAGAACGACTCCACCATTTATACCATTGACGGAAAAGCAGTATATCACGAGGGCATGCCACTGATTATTAATGAAAAAACCATGGTTCCAGTAAAAGCGGTCAGAGAGATCATCGGGGCCTATGTCAATTGGACGACCTCCGGTACGCAATTAAACGCAGCTATTGCACTTCATAATAAATAAACCATAGCCGTCATGCTGAAACATTGTATGATTTCAAGATGGAACAAAACAAACAGACCTTCCAACGGGGAAGGTCTGTTTGTTTATTACATGTAACGGCAGCCGGTTATGGAATTAACAGTTTGTTTCTAAGGTCAACTAACCCTTTTGCATCAGGATTGGCAAGGTAGGCAGGATAAAACCCGGGGAGAACATCAACGATGTTCTGGGCAACCTTCCCCTTTAATTCCGCTCCGATTCTTCCGAATACCAAGCTACTTGCGGATTCAGAATAACCTGATCCATATTCAGTAAGGGGAGAATCATCAGGAACAGGGTAGAAAAATATCGGGTTCAAGCTTTGCGCTTCGACGACTTGAATGCACCCCAGTTTAGAAAAAACCGACTTTGGGCAAGCCCAATTGATGTAGACGAGTGCCCTTTTTTTCATTTCAGCATATTGTAGAGTATGTTCACAAAGGAGGACACAATATGATTCAGGAAAACCCATTCATACAAGAGCCGGCGGATGCAGCCGAGTTTGACCGACCCGCGCAGCAGTTTCAGACTCATACGTATACTTATACCCCTCATCATGACTACCATCATCACGATGACCCTCACCATGACTACTATCATCATGTCCATTATCATCAAGACTATTGTGATGGCTTCCATCCTGCCTGGTACAATCCATGGCACCACCACCACGGTCACTATGATCCCTGGTTCTATCACCATCCATGGCCGCATCACCACCATTACCCTTATCCGGTTCATTATTAATAGGGTGTAGAAAAAAATCGGTACACAAAGAGCAGCTCGAATGTAGTCCACATTCGGGCCGCTCTTTGCTTTCTTGCCGACCTTAACCATGCAATCCTCCCGACAATCGGGGGCGATCACGATAAGGACCGACCGGGACTTGAATCAGGCTCGTTTGTCCATGCCGGGCCATATGGTAGATCTCATCACACAAGTTCACATCATATCCGAGAAGCGGATGCCCCCCCATCCCCATGGCGAATGCCGCCAGCAGCAGACGCTGGACGAGCATACCCGCTTCCATTTGTTGAATACGATAGCCTCTGTACCCTAGTAACGTAAGAAGATGGTCCTTATCCCCCGCCACATGCAGGCTGAGCGGAACTTGGTACAGATTCACATTGTCCAGGGACATCCCCTGCTGCAGCCTGAGCCGATGGTCCCCGGGACGTACCTGCCTGAGCAAATGATGAGTACTGTCATAGCGGTATGCGCCGTCCGGAATTCCTTCGACCCCACGCAGGCAGCAATACAGCCGGACGCGGGGCACAGGGTTCTCACAGGCTCCATCCAAATCGTTGCGATACAGAAAGGATTTCGCCGCCTCCTGCAGCAGCGCGGCCAAGTTCGGCTCACTTATCCGGCCCATCACGAAATCCATTTCCGGTGAATAGCGCTTTCTACAGACCGGTGCCAGATCATACGAGAGCCGGTTGACTGAAGGTAGAATCACCGCCTGGACTGGGCCTGCTTCGGCAGCTTTCTTCTCCCCCACGATCCGCCGAAACGAGTGAGGCGAGTCCAGCAAGGACACTTCATTCATCCGGATCAGCATCGGATACTCCCTGACCCTCTGTGACCGGACATAGTGCTGATGCTGAACAACCGGCAGCTCCCGGCACAATTCAGCGGCAGAGACCATGGCATCATCGTCTCTGCGGTTTGCAAACCATGTGATCTCAGGGGCAGCCGACAGAGGAATCACCGCATACACACTCTCCTCCTGTTCGGTTATCCCCAGCAGATGATTGACGGCCAGATCAAGAAACTGGAAATACACTCCCGAGGAAATACCAAACCGTTTGGCCACTTCCAGCAGTTGTCCGATCAGCACGCCGGCATCCAGACCCTGCAGCCTGTAGCCAAAGTTGTGGTATTTAAAAAAGTTTTTCCAAAATAGGGTCGAAACAAATACCGCGCCAAAACAAGCCGATACGTCACAGCGGCTGCCCAGCGCCCTAGCCAGATAGGAATCGAAATCACCTTCGCGCAGCAGTATCAACTGATGATGAGCCACATCATAGTGGTAAACCCCTTGAGGCAAGTCTTCCAGCTTCAAATAAACGTATAATTCGTTGGGATACAGCCCACCCCCTGAGGGAACAAACCGGCGCTTAAACGGCATGGAGCCCACGGCATGTTCCGTGGAATCCAAAGGAATGACGGACTGACACACCTGCGTGAGTCCGAATACGTACCATAAAAAATGAGCGATTCTGCGGATATCGGGCTTCCCCCACCCTCGCCCTCCTTCTAACGTCAGCGGCACTTCCGGACATAAAGAAACCACTGGCAAACCGCGGTAGAGCTTATACGGAAGCGGCGCATCTTCCCAATCTACCTCCCAATCCGGGGGCCTGGCCTTATCCGTGTCATAATGCAAATAATGTATAAAGGCATCCAGACTCATCCTCCTCACTCCTTGTCACGGGTTATGGAAACGGATGCGGATGCGGATTGAGCTGTTCCGGCGTAAGCGGTTGCTTTGCATATCCGAGGTCCACCGGTACGGTGAATACCCGTTCCAGTCCCGTCAAACGGGAAAGATGATGACCGAAAGTCATAGGGAGCATCCCTGGAATCAGTACTTTCACACAGTACAATCCGTTTTGACGCAACTCCGGTGTAGTCTGGTCCACCACGATCACATCAAGATTTAAGCCACGAAACACCTGAAGAATGTCCTTCAAATCATCGGTCAAATCCGTATGCCTCGCCTTCGGCTTGAACTCCTCGTCAAAGGTCCGCACCGGACGATCCTCATCCAGCAAAAATCGCAGGCGCTCTTCCGCTTGGGGCAAGCTGTACAACATGGAATGGTCCTCCATGTGACGCACCCGAAACGGATCGCGGAACATTCGCTCAATGTCCTGCCGATTCGCTTCAAATTTCTCGTCCAGCGTCATCATCATGCCCGACAGCTCGTGAATCGCGCTTTTCACCGCGCGTATCGGGTCCGGATGAGCCCCGGCTGCACAGATCAGATTCACTCCCCTTGGTTTCCTGTTCTTCGCGAGCGCCCATACGCTTGGAATCCCATTCTCCAACGTAGCGTTACATACAACCACATCAAATCCCGCCACCGTCCGCAAACGTTCGATCATCAATTGCAATTCTCGGTCGTCAGCGGTAGACAGATCAAGCCGCGGAATAGGCAGCTGCGCATACCAAGTCAACAAAAACGAATCGCGCTCCACCACTTCCATAATGCCGTAGAAAATAGCTTCCTCCAAGCTTCCTCCTAATGCGCATCCGTTGGACGTTTCATGGACAAATTTATCCCCGCACCCCAAGCTGTAATAAGCAAGCAGCTCGGGAACCAGAATCGGTCGTTCTTGCTTAAACGAATAGCCCCATACCCAATCGATGGGACGGTCAGGATCAAACAGTTTGAACGGGAAGCCGGGCCGCGCATACTGCTCCTTATCATGTACTCCTACCTTGACAGGATCCAGCGCTTGATCCTCGAGACGACGGAAGCTGTCATGGATCACCGTCCGTTTGCCGCGGGGCGCCACACCGCAGTATCGCTCCAGGCCCTCCATGATGCCCGTCAGCTCACTCTCCGCATAGGAATGAGTCCGGCCTCCGCAGGCCTCGTCCTGCGTGAACAACGGCAGATTCACGCTCACATCGGCAAACGGCGACACAAAATCATGCATCTTCCCATTCAACAAGCCGGTCCGGTAATCCAAATAATCTTTGGCCAAAAATTCCTTCAAGTCATCCATCGGACGGCAGCGGTAGCTCTTGGCGTTGATTTTCGGACTTGGCCGCAAAGCAATCTGAGCTGCTTCCGGTGAGTCGTCGGGCAAACGACCACACACCGCACACTGCGGGTCGGGCAAAAAGAAGTGACGCGAGCTCTTGAGCGTTTGAAGGTTAATCAAAAACACTCGTCCTTCTATCTCCGCTTGATTGCCTCGCAGGATTCTCCGCACCTCCGCTGCTAGCAGATGCGCCGCTTGTAAAAGTCCCAAGCGTGAAGCCCACACGTCACGCGGCAGGCCTCCGTGCTCGGACAGCATTCGCCGCAGCCCCCACATCTCCTTGCGATCGCGCCCTCCCATCAGATGCCTCAAATCCGCACATTGAGAGCACCCCGGAGTACCCGGACGAACCAGCGGCCCGATCATAGCCTCGCCAAAGGAAACGAAGCCTCGCACCCAAGGAATCCCCGCTGATTGCAGCACCGCTTCGGCTTCCTGATGAGCGAAGGGATGCCAACCATCGTCCAGCACTAGTGCCAAATCGACCCCTTTCGGTATCCTTGTCTTGAAATCTTTCTGGCGAAAGATCTCGTATTGAACGGACAGTTCGGAGGTTGCGAATTCCGCCAGCTGCCCCTCTCCGACAATCAATACAACAGCGCCGCTCATCGGGATTCCTCCTCTCGCAACGACACACAGAACACCCCTGCCAGTTTTTCTCTCATAAACGGCTCCACCGCGAGATCAAAGACCACTGGCTGCTTGCGGCTCCGGTTCAAAACCCGCAGGGTCGTTTGCAGCAGCTCCCGCTGTGCAGTATCCTCGAACGCAGGGATCGCCAGACTTTGCGGCAATGCCTCCTCCCAAATCACAGACGAAGCTACCAGCTCCTGCGCTGTCATATTAGCCATCGGATTTTGGGCTTTCAGCAGCGCCTGTTGAAGTGCCTTCCTGAGCGCCAGAGTCACATTCAAGCCTACACTGCCATACCAGCAGCCGCTTGTACCGACCCAAACCACAGGGAAACCGGCTATGTCCTCCCCCAAGCCGATCACGGGCGAACCTTGCATCGTGGTCAGTGCCTGCAAATCATATTGGCAGCGTTGATCTTCTACCGCCGTCAGCTCCACCCGATGGAGAAGAGGCTGCTGAACTCCCTGACGCCTGTTTAGCTCCTCAGACAAACAGTGATGCAGCGCGCGGCATATACCCTCTGAGGCCGTTGTCCCCGCTCCGACTCCAACACATTCCTGCGGGTTTATCCCATTTCCCTTTGCTTCCCGATCTGAGGATGGCTCCGAAGCAAGTAAACCAACCATCCGCGAAACATACGCTTCAATCCCGGCCAACCCCGCTTCCCGCCGTGCCTCTTCGTGCGTCAGACCTGTACATATCCGCTCCGGCAGCAACTCTGCCGGTCCTTCCGACAGCGGGTCGGCGGCTTGAACCCGACACTGCGCGAGCGGGAGCTGCTTCAGTTCTCCCTCCTGCCAAAGATGAAAAACTCCCGATTCTGCTGATGTCAACAAGTCGAAATAAGTAAGCCACTCCGTCAGATCACCTTCGTCTGAGCTCTCCTTCTGCAACAGCTCAAGATCGCGAATCCGCTGGACTTCAGCACGGCCGGTCACCAGCGGATGGGGCATGAACGAATGCCAACTGCCTTCCAACGTCTCCAGATCGAGCAGGTAGAATTTATGGTTTCTTCCCTGTTCAACCGCTCCCGCAGCCATTTTGAACCATTCAAACACGATCACATTCGTAAGCATCGCTCCTGCTGTTGAAGAGACCGTATGCAGCTTCAGGTCTTCTTTCAACACGGATCTATGGATGCGGCGCCATGCCGACTCCCAGCATGCTTCAGAATCCGGATGCACCAGCGGACCTGCCAGACCCGCCCCCTGCAGACAAATAACGGGGAGAAAGACCTTCTTCTCCTCTCTGCAAGCCGCATGAAGCACCCTCAGCTCCTCAAGCTCGCCTTCCTGCGACACATACAATATCGCATCAAACATCTTCACGGCCTCCCGCCAAGAGTTCAAGCCTGCCTTCGGAAGAGTCATTTCCTCCAGCGCCGCCTCAGGGTCCGTTGTGCGGGCGTGCGCCGTAAGCTCCGCCAAGCGCTGACGATGGGTTGGATGCGAATCCGTTATCAGTACATGAAACCTGGACAACCCGGATTCAAACAACGCTGCTGCCATCGAGACCAACCAAGAGCCTGAGCCGACCGCCAACACTTTAGTCTGACGGTAGGACTGGAAGCGGTACGCGCCCGAGCCGCCAAAGCTGTTCAAAAACTCAATTTGAGAGGCGTACTTTTGGAGAATCGGATCCGGCAATTGATGCGAGCGGTCTGCTACTATCTGCACAAAGCCGTTTTGGTACAGCATGTTTACAATTTCGACTACCCGGTTCCGGTATTCGTCCGGCAATCCGTCCGTCAAATCGTCCAAGGAGTACTTTCCGTCTAATACGGGGATCAGCTTGGCAACCCACTGATCAATCCCACGGCCTTCCATACGGAACGAGCCTGAGTTATTACGAAAATACACGCCTCCGTTCGAATCGGGGAGAAAAAACGTATCCCCTTTTACCTTCAGACGCATAGAGGGATTCAGCTTTGTCATTTCACTCCTCCTTACCGCGAACTTCTTTTAAAGCCGTCACTTTCTTTTTCATTCTATGTATGGCTATTTGTCCCTCATGCCTGATTTTGTCGAGAAAAGCCCCTGCCCAGCAGGGCAGAGGCTTTCTCTTCTCCTTAAACAGCGACAGCTTCCGTGAGGAAACTAGAAGCAGCGGGCGCAACCACCGCAGCGAGCACAGCCGCCACCAAATCCTCCGCAGCGGAAACCACCGCAAAATCCACCACCAAATCCACCACAAAATCCGCCACATCGGCCAAATCCACCACAAAATCCACCGCACCGGCCAAATCCACCACAAAATCCGCCGAAACCAATACACAATCGGGCACTCTCGTACTGTGCCTGGTTGTCCCAGGGCGTTACCTGACCCGCGTTGAATTCAGCAACCTGCAAATTTTGAATATCTTTTTTAAACTCATCCATGTTTACAACCTCCGTTAAATTATATTCATAAGGGAAACAACTACCTGGTTGGGAACATCCGCCAAACCTTAGGCCGTTCTCCCTTGACAAAATAATTTATGTTAGATCATCCGCTATTGTTACTAATTCAAATGCCTATTTGTAACAACGCAAATAACGGCCTTTGTCCGCATTCATCCTTGCGGCAAGACCGTCATTTCTTCTGCTATTTGTCCAAAAAAGAGCGGCTTATCCCTCTCAAGGAAACCTAACTATCCCACATACACAAATAAAAATCCCACGTTCCGCGAGAGCGCCGCAAAACGTGGGATTGCTCATATGAACGACAGGATGCTGAGGTTCATTACCAGATGAAGCCGCCGCCTCCTCCATACGGATAGCCGCCGCCGTAACCACCGTATCCTCCGTAACCGTACCCTCCGCCATAACCGCCGCCGTAGGCGTACGGGGCAGTTCCAATGGCGAGCAAATCAAACAGGACGAGCGGTATAATCGCCGACGTTCGGACCTGCTTGCCTTTGCGGGGAGCGACAAGCAGCTTTCCGCCGCTGATGCGCACCAGCTTGCCATGAACAACCGTGCCATCTTTCTTCACCGCATAAATCGGTTTGCCGATCAGCTTAGCAGCATCTTGCTTGCGGACTGCTTTGTGCATAGTCGTGCACCTCCATATAGTTAGCGTTGGGCCAAGAAGCCCTCCATCATTAGTGTTAACGCTATATAGTACGAGGTGCATGCCCTGTCTGCTTGTATCCCTGTCCTTGGTTCAGGCAAGATGTGCAGATGTCCAAAGACTCCGAAGTGCTTTAAGCCTTACGCAGCCTCCCGAGCTCCATCGTGATCGCTTCAATCTCGCTGATACTGAACTGGTTTTTACCAGCCACCATCTCATAAATATCACGCAGATCATCATACTGTTCATCGTTTAGCTTAGACGCTTTGAGCGCGGCGCCGCTCGCCATCCGCAGCTTCCTCTTAATTTCTTCTATCATAAATTCCGTATTTTCCATTGTGTTGGCCGTCAAGTTCACCGTCTTCACCCTTTCGATTACGTTGCTGTTAGAATATGTACTTATTGTACCATGTTTTGTGAGCAGACACCTCGTGTAATATAATGATGACGAAATGAAGCATCCAACCCCGAATTGAAGGAGGATCTTCCATGATCCATACGCTGCATCTGCAAACGAAGGAACGGGACGAGATGATTGAAATTACCCGCCTTGTGCACGATCTATTAAAGCAGGAAGGACTGGAGGATGGCACCGCCGTTATTTATTGTCCGCACACCACGGCTGGAATCACCATTCAGGAGAACGCCGACCCCGATGTGAAGCATGATGTCCTGATGAGGCTTTCTGAGGTCTTTCCTTGGGAGCATCCGAAATACAAGCATGCCGAAGGAAATACAGCGTCCCATTTAAAGGCGATGACCACCGGTTCGTCGCAAACCGTGCTCATCGCCGGCTCGCGCCTGGTATTAGGCCGTTGGCAGGGTATTTACTTTTGCGAATTCGATGGTCCGCGCCAGCGCACCTGCTTAGTCAAGTTTAGCCGCGGGTAAACACACAAGTCATTGAAGCTTTAATGCAATGAAGTAAGGGGCTGCAAAGAATCTCCGGATGCTGAGATTACGTTATCCTTGCAGCCCCTCGCACAAATATTTGACATGCTGTTCCGCCAACTTTTTGACATCTTCAAACGATTGATTATAACGAATATTATAAGAAATGAATCCGTGCATTGACATGAACAAGCTCCATGGCAAGCTGTACATCTTCTTATCACTTTCCGGCTGCTTGGAAACGACCGAGCGTACAACCGTTGCGAACAGATCCAGACACTCCGCCTGTTCCGTGCGGGAATAACGCTGCAGCTCAGGATCCTTGATCATAAACATAATTTCGTAATGGTTCGGATTCTCCAGCCCGAAGCGGATAAATTCGAACATCAGCTTCTCAAGCTGCCCCAGATCACCCAAGCGGGTGCGCCTAAGCATGTCTTTCTGCCGCTCCAGCAGCATATGGAAATCGTCGGTAACCAATGCGTAGAACAGCTCCGCCTTCTCGCTAAAATGATAGTATAATGCCCCATGACTATACCCCATTGTCTTTGCGATACTCCGCATTGTTAATGCATGATACCCGTGCTCGACAAAAAGCTGTCTCGCCTCCTCCAAGATTCGCTCACGGCTTAGCTCCTGTGCAACCGCTTTCCTGGCCAAAAATCACCAGCTCCCCCTGTTTTATTGTTATCATGATGTATTGAAAATCTGCCGATCCCCAAGCTTACGGGAGCTCAGCATGATCTACGAAACGCGATTCCCCTTCAACGATCGCAGCCTGTCCCTGAGTGATATCCGTCATCCAAAGGATGAAGCGCTCCGCCTCCTCGGCCAGCGGCAAACAGGTCAATGTTACCTTATCGGTGAACGACGTTTCACCCATCAGCGTCCCACGGTTCCTCAGCTCGTTCTCTACTTTGCCGTGCCAGGTGTAATCGATCTCCACCATTACTTCACTGTGCAGTACCTTATACACCGGCTCCGCTGCGGCCAGTCCGACCACTGCTCCGTCGGTATAAGCGCGTACCAAGCCGCCCGCTCCAAGCAGGATACCGCCAAAATAGCGGGTGACAACGACGGCGACATTCTTCATACCCTGATTCTTGATGACTTCCAGAATTGGCTTTCCGGCCGTTCCGCTCGGTTCTCCGTCATCCGACGCTCTCTGGATTTCATCCCGCTCTCCGATCATATAAGCCGAGCAGTTATGCGTAGCATTCCAATGCTCCTTCTTGATGCTTTCGATAAAAGCGATCGCTTCGTCTTCCGACTCCACCGGCTTCGCATAGCCGATAAAACGCGATTTTTTGATAACGATCTCCGCCGAACCGAAACGCTTTACCGTTCTGTACTGCATGAGCATGGTCTTCCGGTGCCTCCTTTTATATCCAAGGGACCTCTAATTGACCTACTTTGTAGCGAAGCGCAGGTCTGTATGAAAAAAGCGGCTCTCCGGAGGGATGAGCCGCTTTTTCGCGTGTGCTGACGTCCCGTCCGCCTTACTTTTACAGTCTGGCTTCGAGCTCAGCTTTTTCTTTCTCGTATCCCGGCTTTCCAAGCAGCGCGAACATGTTTTTCTTATATGCTTCGACGCCCGGCTGATCGAACGGATTAACCCCAAGCAAGTATCCGCTGATTCCGCAAGCTTTTTCGAAGAAGTAAACCATGTACCCGAATGTGTACGGGCTCATATCTGGCAAAGTGACGATGAGATTCGGCACGCCACCGTCCGTATGCGCGAGCATCGTACCTTCGAACGCTTTCTTGTTGACGAAATCCATCGTCTGGCCGCTGAGGAAGTTGAGCCCGTCCAGATCCTGCGGATCGTTACCGATCGTGATTTTCTCGGTGACCTCTTCTACTTGAATCACAGTCTCAAACAAATTACGCGAGCCTTCTTGGATGAACTGTCCCATAGAATGAAGATCGGTAGAAAAATCGACTGAAGACGGGTAAATTCCTTTGTTGTCCTTTCCTTCACTCTCGCCGTACAGCTGCTTCCACCATTCTGATACATAGTGCAGCGAAGGCTCGTAGTTGACGAGAATTTCCGTTGTCTTGCCTTTGCGGTAGAGCGCATTACGTACCGCCGCATATTGGTAAGCTTCGTTCTCCTGCAGATTCGGGTTAGAATAGGCTTCTCGCGCATCCGCCGCGCCGCGCATCATCGCCTCGATATCTACGCCAGCCGTTGCGATCGGCAGCAGCCCTACCGCAGTCAGCACAGAGTACCGTCCGCCTACATCATCCGGGATGACAAACGTTTCGTAGCCTTCTTCCGTAGCCAGCTTCTTCAGTGCTCCTTTGGCTTGGTCGGTTGTCGCATAAATACGCCCCCGTGCCGCTTCCTTCCCGTACTTCTTTTCAAGCAGCTCACGGAAAATGCGGAAAGCAACTGCCGGCTCGGTCGTCGTGCCCGATTTGGAGATGACGTTCACGGAAATATCCTTTCCTTCGAGAAGCTGCAGCAAATGAGTAACGTAAGTGGAGCTGATGTTTTGGCCGACAAAATAGATTTCAGGCGTCTTGCGTTTGCCCTTCGGCAGCAGGTTATAGAAGCTGTGGGACAGCATCTCAATCGCCGCTCTCGCTCCCAGATAAGAGCCTCCGATACCGATCACCACAAGCGCATCGGAATCGGACTGAATTTGCTGAGCCGCCTTCTGAATGCGGGCGAATTCGTCTTTATCGTAATTGACAGGGAGGTCTATCCAGCCGAGATAATCATTACCTGCACCGGTTTTATTGTGCAATTGTTCATGCGCCGAGGCTACTGCCCCCGCCAAATAATCGACTTCATGCTGTCCAATGAAGTCCAGTGCCTTACTGTAATCAAAACGAAGCTTTGCACACATGGAAAACATGTCCTCCTATCCAATCTTTGGGTTCTCTTTATGTAGACTAAGTCGTAAATCCCTATAAAAATAGAATACTTTACTTTCCGTCCATAACGCAAGAGAACATTCACAGTCTGCCCATGAAATACTAAAATCAATGCAGAGGTAACGAATTGAAAATCACGATACTCATCCCAACAAAAGAAAACAACCCCGCATCCGCCAATGTGATGTACACAATGGATAGGACAAAGCGGGGTTTTCTGGTTGTTTACTCGCTAATGTAAGAGCAGCAGTAATCCGTCACCGTACGGACTTCAAGCTTGAACTTAGCGTTAGCCGGTACGGTGAATTCTCCTGTACCGTTGATTTCTAACCATTCGGTAGATCCCGGGAGCAGTACCCTCAGCTCGCCGGCTTGTATTTCCATGATTTCTTTGACGTCGGTGCCGAATTCATACTCGCCGGGCAGCATGATGCCGAGCGTCTTCTTCGTGCCGTCTGCGAACAGAACCGCGCGACTCGTAACCTTCCCGTCAAAATAGACGTTTGCTTTCTTTACGATTGTTACATTCTCAAACTGTGACATCTACAACGTTCCCCTCTACCATGAATTGATTACAAAAGCTGCTTTACGCGGGCAACTACGTTCTCTACCGTGAATCCGTACTCGCGGATGACGATCGGACCCGGTGCCGATGCTCCGAACTTATTGATGCCGAGCACGTCGCCCTGATCGCCGACGTAACGCTCCCAGCCGAACGAATGACCCATTTCCACAGCCAAACGAGCCTTCACATCCGGCAGGATCACCGAATCCTTGTACTCCTGCGTTTGCTTATCGAACAGCTCCCAGCTAGGCATGCTGATGACCCGTACAGCGACGCCTTCTTCGGCGAGCTGCTTCTGAGCCGCAACAGCCAGCTGCACTTCCGTGCCTGTCGCGATGATTTGCGCTTGCGGCTTGCCGCCTGGTGCATCGGCGAGTACATATGCCCCGCGATCGACTGCGCCTTTCTCCGAGCCTTCCAGCTTCTGCGCCGCTTGGCGGGAGAAGATCAGCGCAACAGGACCGCTCTTGTTCTCTACCGCATAACGCCATGCTGCCGCGGTTTCGCTGCCGTCCGCCGGACGAATGACGGTCACACCCGGAATGACGCGAAGCGCCGCCAACTGCTCGATCGGTTCATGGGTCGGGCCGTCTTCGCCGACACCGATGCTGTCATGCGTAAATACGTAGATCGCCGGCACGTTCATGATCGAAGCAAGACGAATCGCCGGACGCAGGTAATCCGAGAAAACGAAGAACGTTCCGCCGAATACTTTCAAGCCGCCGTGCAGCAGCATCCCGTTCACCGCCGCGCCCATACCAAACTCGCGCACGCCGTAGTAAATGTTCTGACCGCTGTAGTCCTTGGCTGTCATCACGCCGAGGTCTTTCATATGCGTCATCGTAGACGATTCGAGGTCCGCAGATCCGCCGACAAGATACGGCACATGCTTGGCGATCTCGTTCAGCACAATGCCCGAAGCCGTCCGGGTTCCTTTCTCTGCCGGAGGAGCCTCCGAAATGTCTTTATCCCAGCCCTCAGGAAGGTCTCCCTTCACTGCGATTTCGAACTGCTTCGCAAGCTCAGGATACGCCTTAGCGTATTCCGCAAACATGGCATTCCAGCCTTCGTAGACATCTCCGTTGCGCCTTTTCACGTCTTCAAAGTGCTTACGCACTTCATCCGGTACGTGAAAATGCTGCGCATCGTCCCAGCCATACGCCTTTTTGGTCAGTGCCACTTCGTCCGTACCCAGCGGAGAGCCGTGCGGTCCGACATGTCCGCCTTTGCCCGCTTTGTTCGGGCTGCCGTAACCGATAACGGTTTTCACCTCGATCAATGTTGGACGATAATCCGCCTGAGCTTCCAGAACCGCCTTGTGAATCGCCTGAAGATCATTGCCATCCTCCACGCGAAGCACCTGCCAGCCGTAACCCTCGAAGCGCTGAGCCACATTCTCGGAGAAGGATAGATTGAGCTCACCGTCTAGCGAGATATCATTTGAATCGTACAGTACGATCAATTTGCCAAGCTTCAGATGACCTGCGAGCGATGCGGACTCCGAAGAAATCCCTTCCATTAGATCACCGTCACCGCAAATCGCATAAGTATAATGGTCGATCAAGCGATAAGAATCGCGGTTATATACTGCAGCTAGGTGCGCCTCCGCCATGGCCATACCTACTGCCATACCGAAGCCTTGTCCAAGCGGTCCTGTCGTCGCATCAACACCAGGCGTGTGCCCCACCTCCGGGTGACCCGGAGTCTTGCTGCCCCACTGCCGGAAGTTTTTCAGCTCTTCCATCGATAGATCGTATCCGCTGAGGTGCAGTAAGCTGTACAGCAGCATGGAACCGTGTCCAGCCGACAGCACAAACCGGTCGCGGTTAATCCAATTCGGCTGTTCCGGATAATGCTTCATCAGCTTGGCGAACAGCTCGTACCCCATTGGGGCGGATCCCATAGGCATGCCGGGATGCCCGGACTTCGCTTTCTCCACCGCATCGATGGAAAGGGTGCGGATTGTGTCCACGGAAAGTTGCTCAATCGATTTGTTTGTTACCGTCATTGTTATCCTCCCACTTCTACTCGTTTAGTCTTTTTGTCGCATCAGCGTGTTAAAGCTGTGATTCGCCTTCGGTCACCAGCAGCGGGCTTCCCTTATGCTCGCGAAATGTTCACGTGTGCATTATTGTCCGGCAGCATCATGTACTTGCCCTATTGTACCATTCTCTGCAACAGTTTTCCATAACATGAGGGAGTCTATTCTCAATTCCCTGCCGGAATGGCTCGAACTTTCTTTGCATTTGGCTGTCTCGGCTATGATCGGGGTACTGTATACGCTGCTCGCCTGCTGCAGGCATATGGATATACGCAACTGAAGCAGGGGAGCAAAAAAAGACGGCGCTGATCCATATCTGATCTGCTGCCGTCTCTTCCTTTGACTCGTCCTCTGCTACGCGGACAGACTTCCTTTCTCCCAAAGCAGATACACTTTCCCTTCCTCATCCACCTCCACCGAAAACGTAGTCACACAGCCTTCATCCGGGGCTTGAACCAAACCATCCTTCATATTGATCTTCCAGTCGTGAAGTGGACAAAATACGTGATGATCGCAAACAATTCCCTCCGACAGCTTGCCGTTCTTGTGTGGGCATCGGTTCTCGATGGCGCGAAGCTCCCCGCTCGAAAGTTTGAAAATGGCGATCTCCATTCCGCCTACCGTCACCGTTCTGGATCGCAGCGCCGGAATTTCCGACGCCCGAGCTACCATAATACGTTCCATTCCCGCTCACCTCGTTCAATATAATGATGATCGAAGCCGGCCTCCAGCCGGTTCAACTTATTCCGCCGCCGCGGCAGCCTCCTTCTCCGGAAGTGCTTCGAACATCGAACGCAGCTCAGGCGTCTCGATGATCTCCTTCCACGGGTCCTTCATCAGATTCAGCGCCTCATCAATGCGGGCCACAAGCGCCTTTCGCTTCTCTTCCGTATCGAGAGCTTCCCGGATGATGTCTAGGCCAACGCGCTGCACCCATTCGCTCGTCCGTTCGTTCCATTTGGCGCTCTCCCGGTAATACTGCATGAAGGCAGCTGAATATTCGAACACTTCCTCTTCGGTCTTGACCTTCCACATCAGGTCGGATGCTCTGACCCTGACGCCGCCGTTGCCCCCGATGTATAGCTCCCAGCCGCCGTCGATGGCCACAACGCCAAAGTCCTTAATCGTCGCTTCAGCACAATTCCGTGGGCAACCGGATACAGCCATCTTCACCTTCGCCGGCGTGTTCAACCGCTCGAAGCGCTTCTCCAGCTCGATTCCCATTGAGATCGAATCCTGCGTCCCGAACCGGCAGAAAGTTGAACCGACACACGTTTTGACGGTACGAAGCGCCTTGCCGTAACCATAACCGGACGGCATATCGAGATCTTCCCACATCCGCGGCAGATCTTCTTTCTTCACACCGAGGAGATCAATCCGCTGACCGCCTGTAAATTTGACCATCGGCACGTCATATTTTTCCGCTACTTCGGCAATTTTTTTCAATTCCTGAGGTGATGTCACACCGCCGTAAATTCTCGGTATGACGGAGTAGGTACCGTCCTTCTGTATGTTCGCGTGGTTCCGCTCGTTGACGAAACGAGATTCCCGCTCTTCCGCGTGCTCTACCGGCCAAGCCATGCCGAGGTAATAGTTTAGCGCAGGACGACACTTGGAGCAGCCTTCCGGATTATTCCATTCAAGCACATGCATGACTTCTTTACTTGTTGTCAAATGCATCGAGCGAATAGCCGCTACCACCTCGTCCCGATCCAACGTTGTACATCCGCAAACCCCTTCTTTTGCCGCGGTGACGGCATCCTCTCCCAGCGTGCAATTCAGCACCCCGGCGACGAGGGGTTTGCATCCGCCACAGGAACGCGAGGCATTCGTGCAAGCCTTGATCTCCTCAACAGAGGTTAGTCCCTTCTCCTGAATCGCCTTGACAATGGCTCCCTTGGTCACTCCGTTACAGCCGCAGACGATCTCGTCGTCGCTCATCGACTCTACCCCCGCACCGCCGCTGCCGCTTTTGCCGCCGAAGCCTTCGCCAAGCACGATTTCCTTCTCCCGACCGCTGATATCTTCCCCCGTTCGAATCAACTTGAAGATGCGGGAGCTGTCGCTCGTATCGCCGAACATCACGGCACCGACGACCTTACCTTCCCGGACCAAAACCTTTTTATAGATGCCCTCAAATTCATCTTGAATCTTGATGGCGCGGGTTCCCGGCTCATCGTTATATTGACCGCCAGAGAAGACATCCACACCGGATACCTTGAGCTTGGTGGAGGTAACTGAGCCTTGGTAACCTTCGCATTCAAGACCGCACAGCTTCTTGGCAAGCACATCCCCCTGCTCATACAACGGGGCCACGAGCCCGTAGGCAACTCCGCGATGCTCAGCGCATTCCCCGACCGCATATACGTTCGGAACATTGGTCTGCAGATAATCGTTAACTACGATTCCACGATTCAGTTCTATGCCGCTTTCTTTCGCCAGCGCGACGTTCGGCCGTATCCCAACCGCCATCACGACGAGGTCTGCCTCCGCCAAGCTGCCGTCCTTAAACTTGACTCCGGTTACCCTCTTCTTGCCCACGATTTGTTCCGTCTGCTTCTCCAGCAGGAATTTCATTCCCTGCCTCTCCAGCTCGACCTGCAGCATTCTCGAAGCTGTCTCATCCAACTGGCGTTCCATTAAATAATTATTAATGTGCACAACCGATACTTCCATGTTCAAATTGAGTAAGCCCCGCGCCGCTTCCAGTCCGAGCAAGCCACCGCCGATGACGACCGCTTTTTTATACTGCTTGGCCGTTTCCATCATCGTTTCGCAGTCCTTGATATCCCTGAACGCGATAACCCCTTCCTTGTCCGCCCCTGGAATCGGAAGCATGAACGGCAGCGAGCCCGTTGCAAGGATCAGCTCGTCATAAGCCACAGTGATGCCCTTATCGGAAACGACCTGCTTGTTCGCCGTATCTAGCTTCGTCACGGCTTGCCCTGCATGGAACGCAATGTTGTTATCCCGATACCAGTCCCAGTCATTCAGGACAATGTCCTTCATACTGGAATCCCCTGCGAGCACCGACGAAAGTAGAATACGATTGTAATTCGGATGCGGCTCCGCCCCGAAAATCGTAATATCGAACTGCTGGGGAGCCAGCTTTAGTATATGCTCCACACACCATACGCCCGCCATCCCGTTGCCTACAAGCACCAGCTTACGTTTCATGCCTCTCCACTCCTCATCCAAATTATATTACACAATATGTTATATTGTATGAATATTCCATCCTTTATGATTCGTTTTCACTATTTTGTGTAATGTTATATAACATTGTTTTTATGTAAAACCAATATACACGATAAATCCGTATTATACAATAGTTTATTCTATAATAACTTGTTTTTTGGGATATTTTTTTTAAAATTTACGAACAATATTTTAAAAAAAATGATAAATGTTCGTTTTTACACGATTCTAAATTATTTTTATCACGCTTTTTGCTAATTTATTTTTATTATTATGTTAGTTTATTTAACATTTGTTCTGTTGTACTATCCCGTCCAATCTACGCATCGTCGTTGTCAGGCCATAAGTCCAAAAAAAAGAAGACCGACCGTCCTCTTTTTCCAAAGAAGACGTGTCGACCTTCACTTACGCTGCATTCAGGCATTCGAGCCCTTCAAGCAATCGATTCTAGCTGAACACTACTGTTTTATTTTGATGTACAATGACGCGATCCTCTACGTGCCAATCCACGGCCCGCGCCAGCACGGTTCTTTCGATATGACGTCCGATACGCTTCAAGTCATCCACGTTATCGCGGTGGCTTACCCTCTGCACGTCCTGTTCAATAATCGGTCCGCCATCTAGCTCCTCAGTGACATAGTGGGCCGTAGCACCAATGATTTTTACGCCGCGGTTATAGGCCTGGGCATACGGTTTACCGCCGATGAAGGCCGGGAGGAACGAATGGTGAATATTAATGATACGATTCGGAAAATACTCGATGAACTTCGGAGAGATAATCTGCATGTAGCGGGCCAGTATGACCACATCCACCTGACCGGCCACCAGCTCAAGCTGACGCTTCTCCGCCTCGGCTTTGGTGTCCGGCGTCACGGGAATATGATGATACGGTATGCCGAGCGACTCCACAAGCTCCCGCATGTCGTTATGATTGCTGATGACCATCGCAATATCCGCATCAAGATCGCCCGACTGCCAGTGCCAGAGCAGCTCCAGCAGACAATGGTCCTCCTTGGAAACAAAGATCGCCAGGCGCTTCTTGCGGCTTGCTCGTGTGATGCTCCATTTCATCTCGAATTCTTCTGCTACCTTGGCGAATTCGACTTTGAGCTGTTCACGGCGTTCGTCCAAACGGTCCAGATCGAATTCGATCCGAATAAAGAACAGACCCCCCTCCGGATCCATCGTATATTGGTCGGATTGAACGATATTGGCGCCATGTTCGTACAAAAACCGCGAAACGGCAGCCACGATACCCGGCCTGTCTGGACAGGACACCAGCATGCGTGCGCGATTCTGCAAATCTGCGTTTTTTGATTTAGGGCTGATTTTGGGAACCATTACTTTTTCTACTCCTTCATATGACTGACCCGTATTACACGGCGGCAAACAATAGCTCGCCGGCAAACCACGCGGTCAAGCGGTGATTAATCTGCTCTTCGGTTAACTCAGGGAATAAGCCTTCTGCAACAACCATGTCATAGAGACGCTCCATCGGCTCGCGGCCATCCGCTTTCTTGGCTTTGGCATCTGTCTTCAGCACTCCCCAAGTCTGGAGCACGTACGATCTCGGATCCAGCTCCTGCTTCGAGAAAAAGTGCGCCAATCTCTCCACATCCGAGAGAAACACATCTCCGAACCGTTCTTTCACGGTTCCGCCAAGCAGGGCGATCTCCGCCTCATACATCGGGCGTTGAGAGCTATCCAGCTTGCCGATCCAAGGAGTCTCCAGTATAAAAGGCAGGTGCTTCAGCTTCTCATGATGAACCACGCCGTTCATCGCGTTGAATCCGATCCAACCTGCGCCTACAGGGGCATGGCGGTCCTTACCCGCTCCTACCGGATTTTTGCTGTCGTTCAGATGAACAACCGCAATACGGTCCAGGCCGATCACGTTGTCGAACTTCTCCAGCACGCCGTCGAGGTCGTTCACGATATCGTAGCCCGCATCATTCACGTGGCATGTATCGAGGCACACCGTCAGGCGGCTATTGTCCTCCACCTTCTCGATTATCTGCGCCAGCTCCTCGAAGCTGCGGCCGATTTCCGTCCCTTTGCCAGCCATCGTCTCCAGCGCGATATTCACACCCGTGTCCTTCACGCCTGCCAGCACTTCATTCAACCCTTGAGCGATACGCGCAATACCAAATTCAGCATCCTTGTCCGTGTAAGCGCCAGGGTGCAGCACAATCTGCTTCACGCCTATATAGTCCGTTCGGCGAATTTCTTCCTGAAGAAAACGAACTCCCAGCTCGAATGTGTCCTCTTTATACGACCCTAAGTTTATAATATAGGGAGCATGCACGATAATTTCGCCAATCCCGTGCTTGTCCATCAGGGCTTTGCCTTCTTCAATAAATTGCGATTCGATCGGCTTGCGGCGCGTATTCTGCGGCGCTCCCGTATAAATCATAAACGTGCCGGCCCCGTATGAAGCAGCTTCTTTCGCAGCATTTAACAGTCCTTTATCTGAAAATGATACGTGCGATCCGATTTTGACCATGACCGGGATTCACTCCTTTTCATATCACATCTCTCTATTTTACTAGGATTGCTTCCGGAAATCTAGGATAGGAAATGTTTCTCTTGCAAAAAAGCCCCCTAACCGTCCTCGGCAGCCGTTTTCCTGCAGCCCAAGTTTGAGGTATAATGGAAGCGAGGTGAAATGTACGATGTTCTTATCCAGTTCCGCCCCGCCTTCGGGGTTTATGTGGTTTATTATGTTTTGGGTGTTTGTGCTGCTGTTCTTCATGTCGGTCGGCGGCTATTTTATGTTCCGTAAATTTTTGAAGGTGCTTCCAATGGGAAATGACGGCAAATCCAAGCTCGACTGGCAAAATCACTATGTCGAGTCATCCCGCCATCTATGGACCGAGGAATCCAAAGCCTTCCTCGAAATACTCGTTGAACCGGTTCCCACGCCGTTCCGCGACATCGCCAGGCACTCCATCGCCGCCCAAATCGGACAAGTGGCCCTGGAGGATAAGGCTACTGAAGTCACGCAGGATCACTGCATCAAGGGTTACATTCTCGCAACGCCGAAACGCGATTACAAGAGCCTGACTTCCTTCCTCGACAAAAAACAAATCGACTACACCGCCTACAAGCATCTGCTTCAGTAAAACGTCCTTGCCATCCCTCTCCGCTGCCTGAGAGGGATTTTTGTTGTGTGGGCCTAGTACTCGGCAAAAAGGCCTCCATTCCCCCAAGGGTAAGGAAGCCTTCCCAGACTACTTCCGTTTTTTTCCGGTTCCCGGATCCTCGTCGTACAAGCCCACACTCAAAGTGGCGTTGTACTCGGTTGTCCGCGGCGAATTCATATCCCGCTTTTGCGAACGGATACCCACAATCCCAATGCCGTTCAAAGGCAAAGTAAGCGGCAGCTCCTCTTGCTTGACGAAGCCCACGCGCCCGTCCAAAACAATGTACAGATCAACCTTCTCCTGCGACTTCAGATCGATGGTCAAGTAGTTTTTCCCGTTAGGCTGAACCGCCGTCTCAATTTCCCCGGACAGCTTCACGTTCTTCACGATAATCCCCTGATCATTAAAATAATCCGTTACACGGATCACCGATTTATCCGACCACTCCGGGTTTGGGTTATTCACGCCGCCTGAGCTGCCCGCGCTTCCAGCTCCCCCGCCAGGGTTCGGCGGAACGATGACATTGCTGCTCGGATTGTTGTTGAAGGAGCCGCCTCCTGATGTGGGCGATCCCCCGCCCGTTCCGCTTAAACCGCCACTTGAACCAGAAGCCTTGAGATCAACCGACGTATAATCCGAGAGTAAGCCATTATTATTAAGATAGTTGTAAATCCGTTCAAGAATCGTCACCGCCTCCGCACGGGTTACCCGGTCCTTCGGCCGGAAGTATCCATCGTCGTTCGGTGTCATGATGCCGTTAGCCTTTAGACTGATCAGCGCCGTAGATTGCACATTCGAGAGCAAGTCGTCTCCGAACTTACAGTTGCTGGCATGATTGCCTAGAAAGAGGGACGGATATACATTGGTGCTTTCGATGTCCATCAAGCCTCCCGCTTCGTATCGTCCATCGGCTTGAGCGGAATCATATTCTGCCGCGTCCGTAAACAGCCTCACAGGGACATCTTTAAATTCCATCAATACAGCGCACACATCGTTTTCACTCAGCCGGCGGTCCATCAACCGCGAATTAAAGAAGGAATAGAGCATCTGCGCAAGCTGCAATCGGCTCATTGCTTGATCGGGCCGGAAGGCCAGATCCCCCGTTCGGCTTACACCGTAACCGCCGATCCGAAAGGAAGCATCATAGATATCGGTAATGGGCCGATGTGCCCAGTGCAGCGTTGGCACGTCCGTAAAATAGCTGATTTTCTCCATTCCCACGGCATACTGATTGGGGCGGTACTTATTAAACAAACGGTGGATCATCACCGTCCACTCTGCTTTGCTGATCGTTTGGCCGGGCCTAAACAGACCATCGGGATATCCGGTCAACACCTGCTTGTCCGTCATCTGACGAATGGAGCTTATCGCCCAAGCGTAACGCTGTGGATCTACATCCCTGAAGCCGCTGTCCGCACTTAAAGCAGGCGCCGGCAGTAACGACAGCAAAAGAGTGAATGAAACCAGAAGCACGAGCTTGCGCCACACAGGGCTGCTAGTTTTTCTCATGAATCGTGAAACCTCCTATCTCTTTCCTTTTTTATCGGTTGATGAGGCATATTTTGTTACACTAAACCTTTCAGCCGCCTTGGATCGTCGGCATTCCTTGTAGACTTCTGCCTTCAATCGTTTACTGTAAGCCTTCCCTATCTTACTCCGGATCAGAACGCGAAAAAACCGCAGGCTTCTTGACCTCCGTTCAGCGCCTCTAGCCAGATGCCGCCCGCCAAACCATCTGACAGGCTTTTGTCTTGACTATGTGACGCAAACGAAGTCAAGGCACGCGGCTTTAAACCAACTCTTCACCTTATGTATCGATCCTCTGGTTTCCAACATCTTATGTACGTTCTATGTTATACTCGAATATCCAGGCTCTTGCCTAAATACGAATGCTGCGCAGCAGCGAAATCCTGCAGCATCACTGCCATCTGCTCGGTTTGCGTATCCTTCATTTTGCTGAGCAGCGTAATCCCGACCGCTTGCTTCAAAGCGTCACCGCTCGAGATCGCATTCAATGCCCCATTCAGCTGCATATTCGCATCCCCTTCATTCATAATGTAAGATGGGTTCAGTATACTAGAAAACCGAAGAGCAGACAACACACCCGAAAAAAGGGAATCAGCCCCGTTTAGCGAAATAGTGGGTTGGGAAGTCATGTCCATCAACGGTCCAACAATGAGGGGAGGACAACATGTTCGGTGATCAAGAGAAAAACCTTCTGTATGCGCTCATCCTTGTGATCGCTGCTGCTGCCGCCTGGTTCGCCTTCAGAATGAAACGCAGCCGACCGCCGCACATTCGTCCCGGCCATAGCAAACTGCCCTTGTCCAAGCAAAGCTGCTCTTACTGCAAAAAGAAGGTTCCCTCTAAGGAGCTGTCCTTTTATTCAGGCCGAGGCAGAGTGATCGGTGTATGCAAATCCTGCAGACCGCAGGCCGAGCGGCAAGCCTTGCTGCGTTTATAGCTTTCTCCACACAGAGCTCTCCCTGACATGGGGGAGTGTCTGTCAACCCAAGCCAGCTGTACGTTTTATTTGAGCGTACAAAGGGTTGTGGCCATCCCTCCAACAGATATCGTAATAATGGATAGAACAAAGGTCTCTGCCGATAAGAGAAGTCCTCCAAAGCTAACGATCACGGTATCCAACATTAAGATGATGACTCCCACATTAAAAGGGACGTAGCGAGAAAGAAATTGAGCAAACAAATCCGTCCCCCCTGTGCTGGTGTCGTATCTCAGCATGATTCCGATACCTACGCCAACAATCAGGCCCCCAAGGACAGCACTGCTCCATGGGCTCAATTTCACATAATAGATGAAATAATAATGGAATGGTTCCAGCAAGTCGATCAAATAAGAGGACAGCAGCATCCCATGCAAACTGTTGTAAACCAGTTCACGACAATAAAACCAAGCCAATGTAAAGATGGGAATACTGCATAAAATAATAACAAGTCCCACTTGAACCTTGAATAAATAGTTCATGATGAGAGCAATTCCGATGATTCCTCCGTCCAACACCTTAAATGGCATCAGAAAACAATTCACACCGACCGCGATCAATAAACTTCCCGCAATGAGTGCGGCGATTTTATGGTACAGCAAACAAACCAGCTCCCATCAAGGCATGTCTGATTTATATGCTGAACCAGTTAATAATGTGCTCTAAAAAAAAGAACCCTTGGCTCCCCAGGGTTCTCGAAGTTCATGTAATATGCGGTTGAGAGGACTCGAACCTCCACGGGCGTACGCCCACTACCCCCTCAAAATAGCGTGTCTGCCATTCCACCACAACCGCGAATATGAGTTCCATTATATCTCCTTCTCAAGCAGGAGTAAAGTGGGGACAATGGACAACGATCCATTCTCGATTTTCATACAGCTCGGATATGATCTTACCCACATTCTCTTTTACGCTCTAAAATATTTAAAACATAAAACACCCCGCCAGCGAAACGATTTTAAACCGTATAGACGATTTCAACATGGGGAGTGGGTTGGGATGATCTCTTTTGGTGATCCGTTTAGAGGCTCTTTCGGTGGTCCGCCGCCGATATTTTCGATCATGTTTACTCTAACTCCAACGATCATTGCAGGAATTATCTTGTATATAATAGGCCGAGGCTATACACCTGGATGAGCAATAACGCCAACGAACGATTGACCGTACCGGCTCTCGTGGTTTCCAAGCGCATCAGGGTCAGTGGCGGCGGAAATACATCAGCCCCTACGTCCATTCGATAAGAATAATATATCTGAGCCCCAGCCTCCAAAAATCCTTCCCCGATTTAAAAAACGTGCTAAATACAAAAAATAAGCCTGATGATCCGTTGGGACCACCAGGCTTATTGGTTGGTAGGTATGCGGTTGAGAGGACTCGAACCTCCACGAGCGTACGCCCACTACCCCCTCAAGATAGCGTGTCTGCCATTCCACCACAACCGCAGGTTTGTTTAAAGGATGACCCGTAGGGGATTCGAACCCCTGTTACCTCCGTGAAAGGGAGGTGTCTTAACCCCTTGACCAACGGGCCATGCTGCATTGAATTCCGCCGCCTTTTTAAGCGACAATTGTTATTATAGCCGAATTCCAAGAGGTTGACAAGATATTTTTTCAACATTTGTTCCGCACTTTTTTCGGCACTTTTTTTCGGAAGAGGAGGTTCTTGGGGACTCAAATCCTTGTAAGCTGCAATAAAAAGTTGGCGAAATAAATAATAAGATGCAAGCCTCGCTGATCCTGATTCATAGCCTTGGGGCAAGACGACAAAAAGTCATGCTTATTCTTGATATCAACAAAAAGAAGCAACTTTTTGATTATCGACATCTGCGATCATATTTCCCGGGCAATCGACTTACCGACATCTATAGAGATATGCTCTCAGTCCTTCTAGAACTGCAAATGTGCACGATATCGACAAGATGATCGAAATGATCAGAACCCTTCACAATCATACCCTACATCTTCCGCCGCTGTCTGTCGGATTGCGGCCATGAACTTCAAAAAATAATACACGAAATGGCTTGGAAATTCGGGTGTTTTGGCGTATGGGATGATCGGAGATTGGTCTCGCGAATGTGTGATGAGTTTAAACATGGTGAAAATGGCTTTGAATACGTTCGTAAGATCGGAATTAGCGGATAATATGTCGCGGGCAGGAGTACATCCAGCGCTTGATTTGGAGAAAACATGCTCTTGTTCGAGCTGCCGGGGCTGGCGGACATGAAGCCGGTAATGCAGGGGCAGATTCAAGCGCTGGATAGATCGTAAGGGAAATAATTCAGGAGTTCGAGATCCGGGATGAGGACCTTATTAGGCCCTCTTTTTTAAACGGGTACTAGATGTCGTTTTTTAATTTCAACTAACAGCAGGTTGATAAAATCAACATCAAGCGTGAGATTCTTTGCATCTAAATAAACGACAATTAGATCCTCATTACTCAACTTATCTAGTCCATTCTCAGAATAAGAAATATAATTTTCCTTCCTTCTGTTTAGGGATAGAATTAATTAACTAAATTGGACTAATTTGAATCTTAGAGAAGAGAGCTTAAATATAAGCCTCCTTATCTTAAGAAATGTAAGCTATAGTCGGATCGGATTTATCGAGTCGAAGGTTCTTCAATCATGCTGGTTGTTTGGACTTAAAGCGCAATAACCTGCTCGATAATCTTGAAACTCTAATCTTTTGAATCCTGTTTTAAAAACTATGGAGGCATCTTTGACCTTTTCAATTCTTTTACATTTAAAGCAGTAATACTCTTCAGTAACATTTCGCTTCATTAACAATAAAACCTCCCCTCTAATGTGTAATTGTAGGTTACATATTCCCCTCCTTATAAACTGGAATCCAATATATCAATTAACCGTTAGAGAGAAAAATGAAACAACTTTTTCTATACTGCGGTATACAGACCGCGACAAGCAAGACAATTGGTCTAACCAAGGTTCGTAGGCTGAGCAGGCATATGGTGGGAGTCTGTCGAATTAATGGGCGGATTAGGGTGAAAACTGGGGATTAGGGTCGGAAAGCAGGTGTTGTATGGAAACATAGTTTTCTTGCCTTGTTCACGCGAGACTCCGCGGCGAATCTTTTCTCGGGATCGAATTCTCTCCAATTTCCGTATAATACAAAAAACCGCCTTTCGGCGGTTTCTTTTGTGTATCATATACGGAGAGAGAGGGATTCGAACCCTCGCACCACTTACGCAGTCTAACCCCTTAGCAGAGGGTCCCCTTGAGCCACTTGGGTATCTCTCCAAAATGAAGTATGGCTCCCCGAACAGGACTCGAACCTGTGACAACTCGATTAACAGTCGAGTGCTCTACCAACTGAGCTATCAGGGAACGACAATTTTTAATTTATCATGAATGGTGTTCCAAGTCAAGTGCGAGCAGTCTCAATTTGCCCTTGCAATGTCCACACACGTATTTTTTCGGATCGGCCTTTCTTTTGCGCAGATACTCTGCCTTGCAGCTCACACATACAAGCTTGTACCGATACGGCTCCTTGCGCTGCAGCGTCTGGGGCAGCGACCTGCAGTAGCGCGTTCCGCCCACTTTGGCAAGCAGCTGTTTAAAGTCCATGTCCCGATGCTGATAGCCCCTTCCCCGCAGATGCAAATGGTAGTGGCACAGCTCATGCTTGATGATCTTCTCCACGTCTTGTTCGCCGAACTGCTCGTACTGAAGCCAACTGATCTCAATATCATGCGTTCGGGTAAAATATCTCCCACCTGTAGAACGCAGCCGCCGGTTAAACCGAGCACGGTGTTGAAAAGGAAGCCCAAACGACGACAGCGATATTTGCTCCACCCACAGCTGGAGCTGCCGGTCATCCATCGATTTTTCCCATCCTTTATTCTCTGTCTCTCTTTCGTTTCTCACTTGAATTGTAACCTCAGGTTAGGCTACACTGTCAAGTAGGAATCATGAATCGTATACTCAGGGCACACCCGACGCAGCATACGACCTTACAACGTCCAGCGTCTTATTTTATGAGAGGAGATTGCCTTCCTATGCCCAAAATGAAACATGCATTGCTTCAACATAACGACCAATTGGAATTCGTCGAAATGCCAACAACTCATATGTACCAATTGGCCGCACTCAATCAAAGGCTGCATAAAGAGCTTGACAAGCTAACCATCCCGTCCAAACCGGCGTTACCGGTATTTATTGCGGAATTCGAGCAGCTTGAGATCGTCCATCCAGCACATAAGCTGCAGCATGGCCTGGATTACATCAACAGACTCGAGAAAACCTTCTCTGCCCTTCAGGAGCAGGAAAAGGAGTACCCTCTGATTTCCCTCCTTACGGAAATTCGTGCGCTTCAAGCTCAGCTTGAGCAGTGGTACGAAGAGGAAGAAGACCTTGCTTAATTCATGAGGACCTGCACCCCTCAGCCCCTTCCACCATATGCTAAAGATGTACAGCAGCATGACGGGAAGGGGCTGATCGGCTTGCCACAGTGGCTATGCAACCAACTGATGCGCGCTTTTTACAACAAAAACCACCGGCAAATCCGTTTGCTTAACGATTGCTGGTTCTTTTACCGGACGCGTAAACCTGATGCGCACTCCACGGAATCCCAGCTTCATTGAATATCTCCATAATAAAGTGAATAGAGCATATGCCAGTCGAAAGGGTCTCGCTTCGCCATATTCATCAAGCGAAATCCCTTGCCTCCGGCCTATGCTCTATTATTTTCTTAAGAAGGCTTTTTCATCGTCAAACCGACGCGGCCTTTCTTCACATCCACGTTGAGTACCCATACGGTCACCACATCACCCACGGATACGACATCCATCGGGTGCTTCACGAAAGAATCGCTCATCTGTGAAATATGGACAAGCCCATCGTTTTTGATTCCGATATCGACGAACGCACCGAAATCGATGACGTTGCGTACCGTTCCCTTCAGCTCCATCCCTGGTGCCAAATCCTCTATCTGCAGCACATCCGTCCGGAAAATCAGCGCAGGCAGCTCCTCACGCGGGTCACGGCCAGGACGCTGCAGCGAATCGAGAATATCACGCATGGTCGGCACACCAACATCCAGCTTCGAGGCCAGCTCTTGCGGATCCAACCTGCTGAGCATCTCTTTCAGCTCAGCGCTGCCAAGCTGAGACAACTCCAGCTTCAGCTCACGGAACAGCTTATCCACCACGTCATATGACTCCGGATGGATGGGTGTATTGTCGAGCGGATTGTCTCCTTCCGGTATACGCAGGAAGCCTACGCACTGCTCGAACGCCTTCGCTCCAAGCCGCGGCACCTTCTGCAGCTGCTTCCGGCTTTCGAATTTCCCGTTCTCATCCCGGTATTTCACAATGTTTTTGGCCAGCGTGCTGTTCACACCCGACACATAGGACAACAGTGACGGAGACGCTGTGTTCACGTCCACGCCGACATGGTTCACAGCAGATTCGACAACAAAGGTCAGGCTTTCATCGAGCCTTTTTTGCGTCACATCGTGCTGGTACTGCCCTACGCCGATCGCTTTCGGCTCGATCTTTACGAGCTCCGCCAGCGGATCCTGAAGCCTCCGGGCAATTGAGATTGCGCTGCGCTCCGCCACATCCAGCTCTGGGAACTCAGACTGCGCCAGCTTCGAGGCCGAGTACACGCTCGCTCCGGCCTCATTCACGATCAAATATTCCAGCTTCCGCCCTTTCAGCTCACTGATCAGATCCGCTACGAACTGCTCCGTTTCACGGGAAGCCGTCCCGTTACCGATGACAATCAACTGCACGCCGTACTTGTCAATCAGACGCCCGAAGATTACCTTCGCTTCGGCAACCTTATTGTTCGGAGGGGTTGGGTAGGTGACGGCGATCTCCAGCATTTTGCCCGTGTCATCCACCACCGCGAGCTTACAGCCTGTCCGGAAGGCCGGATCCACGCCAAGTACCACCTTGCCTTTAATCGGCGGCTGCAGCAGCAGATTGCGCAGGTTCTCCGCGAACACCTCGATCGCTTTTTCCTCCGCCTTCTCCGTCATCTCGTTGCGCACTTCCCGCTCAATCGATGAGGACAATAGCCTTTTATACGCATCCTCTATGACAGCCAGCAGCGTATCCCGGACCACCGACGGCCCTTTGATTATTTGCTTCGCTATGTATTCATGAATACGCTCGACAGGCACGTCCAGCGTCACCTTCAGCACATCCTCCCGCTCCCCGCGGTTAACCGCCAGAATGCGGTGAGGCGGCAGCTTGCGAACCGGCTCCTGGTAGCTATAGTACATTTCGTAGACGGACTCCTGCTGCGCATCCTTCGCTTCCGTGCGAAGCACGCCCTGATCGAACGTGTATCGGCGCACCCAAGCCCGGATTTTCGCTTCGTCCGCGACTTGCTCAGCGATAATATCCATTGCTCCCTGCACGGCTTCCTGAGCCGTCTGGACACCCTTCTCCTCGCTAATATACGCTGAAGCTTCAACCAGTAAATCGCCCTGCTTCGGCTGAGCCATAATCCACTCCGCCAACGGTTCAAGCCCCTTCTCCTTGGCCACGCTTGCCCGCGTCTTGCGCTTTTGCCTGTACGGCCGGTAAAGGTCCTCAACCTCCTGAAGCTTCGCTGACTGCTCAATAGCTGCCCGAAGCTCGTCCGTCAGCTTCCCCTGTTCGTCGATCAAACGAACAACCTCCAGCTTCCGATCCTCCAGATTGCGCAGATATGTCAAGCGCTCCTCTATATCGCGAAGCTGATTCTCATCCAGCTCCCCCGTCATTTCTTTACGGTATCGGGCAATAAAAGGAATCGTGTTCCCCTCGTCCAGAAGTCCGACAGTCGTCTTGACGCGGCTTGCCGATATCTGAAGCTCGGAAGCGATCTGCTTTAGAATCCGCTCCTGAATCGCCGCCTTCATCTCCATGGTCAGCTCTACCTTGGTTTTTTCTTCCCCTACTTGCACCGCTTGCTCTTTTACCATCCACTGTCTCTCCTCTCCATGTCCAACAAACGAAAAAACGAGGGCATACGCACCCCCGTCTCGTCAGCACTTTTAAAACTCAATCAGTCCAACGCTGATTTGCAAAGCTTCATCGACCTTGCGCATGGTTTCTTCATCCAAGTGCGTGATTTTATCCGTTAATCGCTGCTTATCGATCGTACGGATCTGTTCGAGCAGAATGACCGAATCCCTGTCAAAACCGTGCGCTTCCGCGTCAATCTCCACGTGCGTCGGCAGCTTGGCCTTCTGAATCTGTGCTGTAATCGCTGCCACGATCACCGTGGGACTGAAGCGATTGCCGATATCATTCTGAATAATCAGAACAGGCCGAATACCGCCCTGCTCAGAACCCACGACCGGTGATAGATCCGCGAAAAAAACATCGCCACGTTTGACAATCAATCGTTACACCCCGCTTACAAGACGGTCGAGCGTGTCATCCGCTTCTTCCTCCGCCTGAAATGCTTCCGAGGCCATGTGTAGGTTGATCTTAGCCATTTCCATATAGCCGCGCTGCATCGAATCTCGCAAATGCCTCTTCTTTCGCTCCATCAAATACAGCTTCATTGCCTGACGGATAAACTCGCTGCGGTTGGAATTCTCCTTCTCCACCAGAAAATCCACTTCCTGCAGCAAGTGATCCGGCAAACTGATCATGATTCGCTTCGTGTTATGCGCACCTGCCACCTGAATATGCACCCCCAAAAACATACAAAAACCTATTTCCATTATGGCAAAATCCCAGTTAAAATATACAAAATCAATATATGCGCGAGGTATAGCAAATATGTTATACCCATTGGCGTCCACAGAGTATTAACTATACATATTCGCGGAAAAACATGAAAATCCTCTCAACCTGTTGAAAAATTCAACTGGAAAATGCACCCGTCACTCCGATCGCTCCCACACATGCCGGAGCAGCGGATTGACCGCATGCGCTACGCGCCCATCCTTGATATATACTCTTGGAACGCGGTGCGAAATCATGCAGATAATTTCATAGTTGATTGTTCCTAGCCAGCTCGCATGCTCCTCAGCCGTGATTCGCTCATCCCCTTGGCTTCCCAGAATGACGACTTCTTCCTCTATGGATATATCGGTAAGCCCCGTCACATTCATCATACATTGATCCATACAAATTCTTCCTACAATCGGCACGCGCTTTCCTTTGATGAGCACCTCAGCTTTACCTGTAAGCATCCGCGAGAATCCGTCCGCATATCCAATCGGCAGCGTCGCAATCGTCTCTTCGCCTTCCGTCCGATAAATCGCACCATAACTGACGCCTTCGCCCGATGGCACCTTTTTAACCATGACCACGCCTGATTTGATGCTCAACACCGGCTGCAGCTGCACACGTTGATGATTGACTTCCTCCGATGGGTACAAGCCGTACATACTGATACCGAGCCGCACCATGTTAAACGTTAAATTCGGCGTATCGATTGCCGCGGCGCTGTTGCCCGCATGCACCCATGGAAATCGGATCCCTTGACGCCCGAAATGCTCCACGACCCGTTCAAAACGGCCATGCTGCTCCAACGTACAGCTCTTGTCCGTCTCATCTGCGCAAGCATAATGGGTGAACAACCCTTCTACCCTCAAGCCTGGAACCTGCATCGCGCGTTTGATCAATCCGATCGCTTCATGCTCTTCGGTTAATCCGAGCCGGTTCATGCCCGAATCGATCTTAATATGAATGTTCAGCGGACGTTCCTTGGGCCCTATACGCTCCCAGGCATCCAACAATTCGTGCGTGTATATGTTTAATGTAATGTCGTTCTCCCAGGCCGTCTGAAGCCCTTCAGGCGGCGTATAGCCCAACACCAGAATTGGCGCCGTAATCCCCGCTTGCCGCAGCTCCAGGCCCTCGTCCAAAAAAGCTACAGCAATATATTCCACGCCGCTGCTCAGCGCCTCCCGGCAAACCTCCACGGCGCCGTGTCCGTACGCATCCGCTTTGACGACGGCCATCATGCTTACATGCTCAGGAAGTACTCTACGAAACTCCTCCAGGTTGTGACGCAGTGCATCAAGCGAAATTTCTACCCGCGTCGGCCGGTAAAACGAATCCACAAGGTCCACCTTCTTCTTAAGTCTGACAAAGGCAAGGGAAGCCACCCCAATCGGGGAAGAGCTTCCCTATACTGAATAGAACTATGTTAATCCGTTTGGCCTCGTCCTGTCAACGATATCACGGATTTTTAACAGAATAGGCAAATATGATTTCAGCAAAGTACGCCCTGCAGGGTTCTCCTACAGGGCGTACTTTAGTCCGTATCCATTTATTTCCCCATTTCCCCTTGAACAGCCTGTGCGACCTTAATCATCTCCGTTTCCGGCAAATCTGCAGTCGACAAACGGAACTCCACTCCGTCATACGTCCAGGTCAGCGTCTTTTGGGCATCCCCCGTCATCACGCCGAGCGTAAATCCGAGGTCCAAAATGTCTCCCTGCAGATTGGTCACTGTCTTCGTTACAGGACGCGATTCCACCAATGTGTAATTGTAGGCCCCTGAGTAACGCAGCATCACTGCCTTATCTTCACCCAGCATCAGCTCCGTCACGTCCTGCTTTTTCACTCCGCTCGGCATATAGTTCGGCTGAATAATACCGAACGACTGCTGCTTGGCCGCATCCTTACTCGTACCTGAAGTTGTACCTTTTGCTCCGCTTCCATTCGTCGAAGCGCCTTGACTCTCATCCGCCGCTCCATCTTTTGTTTCACCGTGATGCGCCATCGTCGGCTGTGTCATCAGGTTCCAGCTCGTCATGTTGCGCTGCATGTCAAAATGATCCTTTTCAAACTTCGTTCCGAATTCAAACACATCAAACTTCACCATCACCATGACATTCGCATTCGCATCCGACACCTCGACGTGCTGCGGCGCATAATTTTTCTTATCGAGCCACACCTTCTGCCGTGCGAGCGATCCGTTCTGATAGTTCGCTACCACATCGAAGACATATGACTGCTCATCGGACGTAAATTGGCGTTCATTATCCATCAGAATACTGTCCACAAGCGACTGGTACAAGTACACTTGTCCCTGATTTTCCGGCCAATCGCTCTGGAAGCGGAAGCTCTTGTTCAAATGAGGCGTAAGAACGAACACCCCATCATCATTGCGAAGCACAATCTGGGTAATATCTTTCTTCGCATTCGTCAGCACAATCCGATAGTAGGAAGGCTCCATGTAGCAAACCTCTACATCATACTCCTGCGGCTCCTGCCCCGTATTCAGCGTCATCTTGCCTTTACCGTGATAGCTCTGCAGCTTGCTCCTCACGCCATCCAAATCCTTGACAACCGAACCCGCATCCTTCTTCCCAACCAGGCCGCAACCGCTGACCACCACGCTCAAGCAAATCATCACAAGGGCCACCACCCACGTGAACCGACGCATAGCTCCATCCCCTCCACGACATAATCAAACTCAACTTGATAACATGTCTATGTGGGGACTTGGACGATTATGCAGACAAGGTTAGGCTTGTTCACGGAAATACTTCACTTATAGATTTATATTTCCTTAATATCTTGTATAATTACAGTTGATATATTTTTACTTTTCTTAAAAGGAGATTTAATTGATGACATCCTTCGTGTCTGTAATAGGAACGATATTTGTTGATTGCAAAGGCTTTGCCCAGCAAAACTATAACCCCACCGGCAGAAACCTTGGAACCATTGGATTTGTCCATGGAGGCGTGGGAAGAAATGTTGCCGAAAACATGGTGAATTTAGAACTTCCCGTTGCCTTTGTCTCAACAGTAGATGATACAGGCTTAGGTGAGGAAATCAAAAAAAGACTAGTAGTAGCGGGAATCAATACGGAATATTTAAAATCAACACCTAGTGAAGGCATGGGAATGTGGTTGGCTATTTTAGATGAACATGGAGATTTAGCCGGATCCGTTTCTCAAATGCCTAACTTAGCTACCTTAGAGAATCTTTTTCTAAAAAATGGTGAAGAAATCATTAAACGCTCTACTCACATCGTTTTGGAACTCGATCTAAACGAAACCTTAACTCTTAATGTATTAAGACTGGCGGACCAAGTAAATCGTCCCGTATATGGAATTCCCGGCAATCTGGATGTTATTATGAAAAATCCAACTATTCTCCAAAGACTGGATTGTTTTATTTGCAACAACATTGAGGCAGAAAAAATCATTAGCGACTCGTTTAACGATTTAGACGTAGAAGGTAAGATACAAAAACTTAGGGAATACGTGGATATCCATAAGTTGGCATCCATGGTAGTCACATTGGGTGAAGAAGGATCGATCTATTACGATTCCAAGAGTAACGAATCTGGATATCAGCCTGTATTCCCAGTGAAATTAGTAGATTCCACGGGCGCAGGAGATGCATTCTTTTCCGGTACCGTCATGGGGTTGGCTAGAGGATTAAAGCTTAGCGAAGCGGTGATCTGTGGAACTAAAGTAGCGGGTTGGACCATTGAGTTTAAAGAAAACAATTGTCCTGAGTTAAAGGAACGCTTCAAAAAAGATGAGGTTTTTCAAAGCTTGTTTGTAAAATAATAAAGAGGGACGTAGCCCACAGCATAACATCACCACCTAAGTTTATTAACACGGAAAAAAATATTAGACATAAAAGTAGCCTGTTGATTTTTACCAACAGGCTGACTTCTATAAAGGGTCGATTATAGGATTTGGATTTAAATTAATTTATGAGGTCAGTAAGCATTCTTATTAATGAAGCCGTTGATAATCGTTTTGAGAATGATCTTGATATCAAACAAGAATGTCCAATTCTCAATATAAAAAATGTCGTGCTTAATGCGATCTTCTATGGATGTGTCACCGCGCAGCCCGTTGGACTGCGCCCAGCCAGTGATTCCTGGACGGATATGGTGCTTCACCATATATTTAGGGATTTCTTCTTTGAACTGCTCTACAAAGTAGGGTCTTTCAGGTCTTGGGCCAACAACGCTCATATGCCCAAATAACACATTAAAAAATTGCGGTAACTCGTCCAAGCTGGTTTTACGTAAGAATGACCCAAACTTCGTTTTTCGCGGATCATTTTCCACCGTCCATTCGGTATCCGATGATTTCTCCGTCTGAATTTTCATCGATCTAAATTTATACATCATGAAGTTTCTTCGGTTGAAGCCTACCCGTTCTTGTTTGAAAATAATCGGGCCAGGCGAAGTTAATTTAATACCAACCGTAATTACAATCAATAAAGGTAATGTAAGCATTATAGCGATTAATGAAAAAACAATATCAAAGGTGCGTTTTAAGAAACGGTTGCGAAATTCATCCAAAGGAATGTCACGAACATTAATGAGCGGCATTCCGGCAAAGTTATCAAAATAAGGTCGTGACGGTAAATAATCAAAATAATCGGGAATAATCAGTGTTTTGACTCCCGCTTTTTCACAAACATTAATGATCTTACCGTACTTGTGATGAGCGTCCAAGGGGAGAGCAATAATCACTTCATCGATGGTTACAGTACTTAACATTGGTTCAAGTTCATCTACTCGCCCTAGAATGGGCTTGTAATGCTTATACGCAGGCTCATGCAGCTCATGGTAATCATCGAGAAAACCAACCACTTCATAGCCAAGCTCAGGATACTGCAGCAGATTTTTGTAAAACTTCTTTCCGATCGAACCAGCACCCAAGATCAGGACGAACTGACGGTTAAAGCCCTTTTCCCTGAAGTGCTTCAAGGAAAACTTCAGTACATAACGATAAAAGCTGATGGCCAAAATCGTATTGACCAAGAAAAGCAGTAAGTAGGAACGGGAAATATCCAGCTCCTTAAAAATAAACAGAAAGCTTAATAAGATTAATAAGCTGATCGTATATACTTGAATGATCGTAAATAACTCGTAAGAGAATCTTTTCTTACGCTTCGGCGTGTAGAAATTCACAAAGTAGCTGAGGAATATGGCCACACCACCATAGACCAGACTCCAAAGAGCATAGGTTTGAATAGGCAGCGGGTTCTCGTAAGGGATCCAGCCGCTCTCAAATTTTAGCCACCATGAAAATAAGAACATGAGCTGTATACATACAAAATCGGCCAGCGAATAAATTTGAGACAAAAAACCTTGGCTTCGCCTGATCATTCCTTACTCACCTCACAGATCCAAAACGATTTAATATGATCGATATCAACAATTTCAATCCTATACCAATGTACACCATACTATTAATAAATAACGAATACTTGCGACGGTAATGTTTCCTGTGAAATAAGTACATCGCACGATGGAACTCATATATAATCTTAAAGGGCTTCCGGCGGCTGCTCGCCCCTTTATAATGAACGATTTGAGTATAAGGATAGTAATGGATTTCCCAGCCAGCCTCTTTTATTCTATAACACCAGTCGATGTCTTCGCCATACATAAAAAAATCCTCATCCAGCATGCCCACCTGATCAATGGTCTCTTTGCGTACCATCATAAAAGCACCAACTAAGCAATCCACAGGATAATCTTTATCCGGGTCTAAATGGCTCAGCTGGTATTGATTGAACTTCGGGTTGTTAGGAAACCATTTTGATATCCCAAAGGCATAATAAAAGGATGCCGAGGGTGTAGGGAACCCGCGGCGGCACGCTTTGTCTAAAGAACCGTCGGGCAGCACGACTTTACAGCCTGCTGCGCCAACACGCGGGTGCTGTTCCATAAAATCGATCATGTTTTGAAATGTATCTGTTTGAACTACGGTATCGGAGTTCAACAGAAGTACATACGTTCCTTTTGCAACACGTATACCCTGATTATTAGCTCTGGAAAAGCCTACATTTTCATTATTACAAAACAACCTGACCTCAGGATAATGTTTCTTTATTTCACTAACAGAGGCATCCTGAGAATGGTTATCGATTAATAACACTTCGAAACGATAGCTCGTTTGAGATTCGTAAACAGACTTTAAACAATTCAATGTTAGCTCACATGTATTATAATTAACAATAATAATACTTAAGTCCATAAAATACTCCAGTGAATAGTTGATAGCCATTATTATAACATGAAAACTATTTAAAGGTACGTCCTAAAACTTAAACCGACTTGAAAATAGTATAATTTAAATAAAAATTTCTATTTTTTCCTTAATTATATAAAAATAATTTTTATGTCGCTTTGAAAAGATTTTATTGTTTCGACATGATGTGAGAATTTTTTATTTTTTTCATCTGGGAAAAATGTATAATAAATCATATAACAAAAGTAGGAGGAACCTTTGTTGAAAAAAGTCAGAAAAGCTATTATCCCTGCAGCCGGGTTGGGTACACGCTTTTTACCTGCAACTAAGGCTCAACCTAAGGAAATGCTTCCTATCGTAGATAAGCCAACAATTCAATATATCATTGAAGAAGCAGTGGCCTCCGGAATAGAGGACATCATGATTATCAGTGGGCGTGGGAAACGGGCTATTGAGGATCATTTTGATAAATCCTATGAACTTGAACATGTATTGGAGCGCAAGGGCAAAACAGTAAAACTCCGCGAAATCCGCTCCATTGCGGAAATGGCTAACATCCATTATATCCGCCAGAAGGAGCCTCGCGGGCTTGGCCACGCCATTTCATGCGCCCGTTCATTTATCGGTGACGAGCCTTTTGCCGTACTGCTCGGCGACGATATTGTAGAAGCCGAAAAGCCTTGCCTTAAACAGCTTATCGACGTCTTCGAACGTTATAATTCCTCTGTTGTAGGAGTTCAAGAGGTGTCGGTTGAAGACGTTTCGAAATATGGTATTATTGCTCCGAAAGGAAGCCCTGTAGAAACTGGTCTACTTCATGTCGAATCCCTAGTAGAGAAACCTAAAAGAAACGCTGCACCTTCTCGTTACGCCATTATGGGACGTTATGTGCTTCGTCCTGAAATTTTTGACATCTTGGAGAATCAGAACCCCGGAGCCGATGGTGAAATCCAATTGACGGATGCCATAAATCGTCTTAACGAATGCCAAGCGGTTCTGGCATATCATTTTGAAGGTATCCGTTACGATGTAGGGGATAAGGTTGGTTTTATCAAAGCTACGGTAGATTTTTCCCTTAGACGAGAAGATTTAAGGGAGGAAGTATTGAAATACTTGACCGAAATTCTTGCTAATAACAAGGTCACACATTAATAACTGGAGGTTCAAATGAAAATCGCCGTAGTAGGGACTGGTTATGTAGGCTTGGTGACCGGAGTATGTCTTTCCGAAATCGGACACGAGGTCACTTGTATTGACATCGATTCGCAAAAAATTGAAATGATGCGCGCAGGTCAATCCCCTATATATGAGCCTAGCTTAGAAGAGTTAATGCTCAAAAATATTCAAAACGGAAGGTTATCCTTCACGGTAGATCACAAGCAAGGCTTCCGTGATGCGAAAGCTATTTACATTGCCGTTGGAACCCCTCCAAAAGCTGACGGTACTGCCAATCTGCAATATGTAGATGAAGTTTCCATTAATATCGCCAGGCAATTGCGTGAATTTGTGGTAGTGGTAACCAAAAGTACTGTACCTGTCGGAACGAACGACCGGATCCGCAGAATGATTTTGGAGTACAGAGAGAATGAAGTCCCATTTGATGTAGTATCCAATCCTGAATTTTTGCGTGAAGGCAGTGCGGTTTATGACGCATTCCACGGGGACCGGATCGTTATTGGATCGGATAATGACGCAGCTGCAGCTATCCTTGAAGAAATCAATCGTCCTTTCGGAATTCCGATCTTTAAAACTGACACCTGCAGCGCCGAAATGATTAAATATGCTTCCAACGCATTCTTGGCTACCAAAATCAGTTTTATCAATGAAATTTCAAGTCTCTGCGAAAAGCTTAATGCGAACGTGGAGGATGTTGCGAGAGGTATGGGGATGGATCGGCGTATTGGCAGCCAATTTCTCAAAGCCGGTATCGGTTATGGAGGTTCTTGTTTCCCAAAGGATACGAAAGCACTCATACAAATAGCAGGAAACGTCGAGCACGAATTTGATTTATTAAAGGCAGTTATAGATGTGAATAACAAACAGCAGGAACTGCTTGTACGAAAGGCCAAAGAGCGTTTTGGTTCATTGAAAGGACTGAACGTTGCGGTGCTGGGACTAGCCTTTAAGCCTGATACGGATGATATGCGGGAGGCCGCCTCCATAGCGGTAACGGATCAGCTAATCGAAGCTGGCGCCCAAGTCGTAGCCTACGACCCAATAGCTATTGACAATGCGAGGAAATGGCTAAGGAAGGAAGTTCGATACGCGGCTTCTATCCAAGAAGCGGCTCATAATGCAGACGCCTTATTTATATTAACCGAATGGTTCGATATCAAGAACATGAACCTTTCAGAAATTAGAAATCGAGTCAAACAGCCCATCATCTTTGACGGACGGAATTGCTTCGATTTGCAGAGAATGGCTGAATTGGAATATGAGTATTATTCAATAGGGCGCATTCCAATTATGGGGAGAAAAACTCAAATTGTTTAGCATAAAGCACTTAAGGCCAAAATGGTCTTTAAGTGCTTTTTGTGTTAACGCCGTATCTCCATCTATGGGGGCATGATCGTACATCATGTTTTAACAAACCATTGATAGACCTGTTCCAAGCGCACCCTTCGTTTAGCTTGGATCTGCTTTCTTTTATTCAATAGGTGGGGAAGCTTCTTGAAGAAATCGCCCCATATAGGAAGCAGCCCGGGTTCTTTCAGCAATGTATAGCCAAAGCTAAGTGCTTCAAAGAATAACAAGGGGAAAAGATGCAAACAAACGTATCCGAAACGATCATTCTTCAGTATCATTTTGTATCGATTAATGTAAGAGAGTCTGCGTACAAAGAGGGGCTGATCCATACGTTTCCCTGATTTCCAGCCACGTTCATGAGAGGCTAATGCTTTTGGTTCATAATATGCCTTCCATCCCATAAGTTGGGCACGCCAAGATACATCTACATCTTCTTTATATGCAAAAAAATCCTCATCAAAAAACTCGCCATCGATACTGATATCCTCAACCATTTTCTTCGAATATAGCCCCGCGGCACCCGAAACACCAAAGACTTCGGAAGGCTTGCTCCATTGGTTTGCCGGTTCATTTTGCCCCCGGTCAAATGCACGACGTGCACGGTTTATGGTTAAGCCTGTACTGTCGAGTTTCCCTAATTCGTTCTGACTCAGTAGTTTACCCGTGGAGCTTCCCGCTTCAGGTTGTGTATTCAATGCTTCTACCAAATGAGAAACATAGTCTTGATCAAGTCGGATATCCGGGTTGAGGACGAGGTAATAATCACATGAAGAACATTGAATTGCCTGATTATGTGCGGGGGCAAACCCTTTGTTCGAGGAGTTAAGTATGATTTCAATGCGATCCTGGTAATTCGCTAAGATCTCCCTTGTCCGATCCGTAGAATGATTATCTACAACAATCACATTGCGAATCGGATACGTTTGTTGGAAGATGGATTCAAGACAACTGTGAATGTAGATTTCGCTATTAAATGTGACAATATGAACGCTTACCGTTTCCATTGGATTATCCCTTCAATTCTTTCAAAAAGTTACGCAATGCTTCGCGCCAATTCCGAAAGTCTTTAAATCCATTGGTTCTTATAGACAAGTGATCCATGACTGAATACTTAGGCCTTGGAGCAGGCCGCGGAAACTCTTCCGTTGAGCAAGGTTGTAAAATCATAGAAATCCCACTTTCCTCAAAAATGGCGCAAGCAAAGTCATACCAAGAGCAAGCACCTGAATTGGATGCATGGTATATACCATAACATTCGGTTTCAACCAGTTGGGCGATAAACCGAGATAAATCAACAGTATACGTTGGAGAGCCGATTTGGTCATTGACTACTTTTAGTGTATCTCGCTCTTTAGATAGGTTCAGCATCGTTTTTACAAAATTAGTGCCATGAATCCCATACACCCAAGAGGTCCTTACAATAAAATATTTGGAAGATAACGATTGCACCAGTAGTTCTCCCGCTCTTTTGGACCTCCCATAAACACTTTGAGGATTGGTTTGATCAAATTCTTTGTACGGCGTGGAGGTTGTTCCATCAAATACATAATCCGTACTGATATAACAGAACTTAGCCCCCAATTCTTCCGCCGCGGCAGTTAAATTTCTTGTACCAAAGGCATTGATCTTATAAGCTTCGTCTTCTTCTGTTTCTGCTAAATCAACAGCAGTGTAAGCCGCTGCATGAATCACAACATCCGGATGAACCTTACCTATAACACTCTTGCATTGAACAGGGCTTGTGATGTCCAAAGCAAGACGATCATATCCATAAACCTCATGGATGTCTCCTAAGATTTTTACTAAATCCTTTCCCAATTGCCCATTGGCTCCAGTAACGAGAATTCGCATGCTGTGTCATTCCCCTTTTATTCGGGATCCATATTGTATGTCTTAATAAGTCCGATACTCGCCTGACCTAATTCTCTCCCACCATTCTTGATGGTCTAAATACCATTGGATCGTCTTCTTAATTCCTTTTTCAAAGAAATGGTTTGGTACCCAGCCTAAATCTCTAGAAATTTTTGTAGCATCAATGCCGTACCGGCGGTCGTGCCCAGGTCTGTCTTCCACATAAGTAATTAAAGATTTCGGCTTACCTATTTCCTCTAGAATGGTCTTTACAATTTCAAGATTAGTCCGCTCGTTATTTCCTCCTATGTTATAAACCTCTCCATTAACGCCTTTATGAATTACTAAATCAATAGCACTACAATGATCTTCCACATACAGCCAATCCCGAATATTTAACCCGTCCCCATAAACAGGAAGGGGGATATCATTCAATGCATTGGTAATGATCAAAGGTATAAGTTTCTCAGGAAATTGATACGGTCCATAGTTATTGGAACATCGAGTGATATTGATAGGCAGCCCGAACGTTTCATGATATGCCCGCACCAACAAATCCCCTCCAGCTTTACTTGCCGAATATGGGCTGTTGGGTGACAGCGGAGTTTCTTCGGTAAAAAGTCCTGTCGGCCCAAGAGAACCATAAACCTCGTCCGTCGAAACCTGTACAAATTTCGTTACTTTAAATTTTTTTGCAGCTTCCAACAAAATTTGTGTACCCATTACATTCGTTTTGACAAATAGACTTGGATCTAAAATACTTCGATCCACGTGAGATTCAGCGGCAAAATTTACAACCACATCTATCCCTTTGCCGAAAACATCCGTTACTAGCTCTGAGTCAGAAATATCACCTTTAATAAACATATATCGAGGATGATCTTTTAAAAAATGAAGATTCTCTAAATTTCCGGCATAGGTCAACACATCTAGATTGATGATCTCATACTCCGTATGTTTGTCCAACATGTAGCTGATGAAATTGCTCCCGATGAAACCAGCTCCACCTGTGACTAAAAGCTTCAATATTATGCCTCCGTTACACAAAGTTAAGATCTGCATCCTTCAGAAGAGGAAGTCCTTGATCTTTCTCCGAAAGAATAGGCTTGGATGTGGGCCAATCGATGCCTAGTGAGGGATCGTTCCACAAAATACCTCTGTCAAACTCCCGAGAATAATAATCATCCACTTTATAAAAAACCCTGGTATTTGGAACTAATGTACAAAATCCATGAGCAAAACCCTTTGGAACCAAAAGTTGACGTTTATTCGAATCACTTAGAATAAACCCTAACCAATTTCCATAGGTCGTGGATGATTTACGTAAATCAATAACAACATCGTAGATAGCCCCGGAAATAACCCTCACTAATTTAGTTTGGGCCTTAGGATTCAGTTGATAGTGAAACCCTCGAATGGTCCCAGCCTCTTGTGAAAGAGATTCATTATCTTGAACAAACGAATAATTCAAATGATAAGGTTCAAAGGTTTGAATATTGTAGCTTTCCATAAAGTAACCTCTGTGATCGCCATGAACCTTGGGTTCTATAATAAAGACACCGGATAACTTCGTTTCGATAACCTTCACTGGTTCGCCCTCTTACTGCTTTATTTTACCAAATTCATCATGGAGCTTAATTTCTTTTGCTAATTCATTAGCAATAGATAAGGAAGCGTGAGTGCCCGCATCCGTCCACCATCCTTTTAGGATGTCATATGTCAATTGATTTCTTTCTATATAGACATTATTAACGTCGCTAATTTCGAGTTCACCACGCCTAGATGGTTTAAGTGTTTTTATAATCTCAAATACAGTGCTATCGTACATATATATCCCTGTCACTGCATAGCTGCTTTTGGGGGAATTGGGTTTTTCTTCTATGGAAACAATTCGGTTATTCTCTAATTCTGGGACACCGTATCTTTGTGGATCATGTACTTCTTTTAATAAAATCTTGGCACCCTTCTGCTGCTCTTTAAAATCCTCTACATAAGCAGTAATTTCATCAGAAAATACATTATCTCCAAGAATAACGACCATTTGGTCATCTCCGATAAATTGTTCCGCGAGCCCTAGAGCCTGTGCGATTCCACCCGCTTCATCCTGTACTTTAAACGTAAAGTTTATCCCCATGCTGCGACCGCTTCCCAATAAGCTTACAACATCCCCCATATGTTCAATTCCTGTTACTACAAGGAAATCATGAATTCCAGCTTCCTTTAACTTATAAACAGCATGGAAAATCATTGGGTACTTTCCTACAGGAAGAAGATGTTTGTTGGTAACTTTAGTCAAAGGATAAAGTCGAGAGCCGGTTCCACCTGCTAGAATAACACCTTTCATTATATTCTTCCTCCAATTCTCTACTTAACCAGAGGGTCTACAATGGTTATTTTCAATTTTTCAGTGCATCTTATGATATTTGTTTGGTGCTTGCTAAAACTGGTTGCCTTAAGCCTTCATCTAATTGCGAAGATTGTTGTAGTTCGATTTTTCTTATCCGATACAAAGTTTCCTCCATTAATTTCCGATTATTCGAAATTAAATCGGCGACCAAGCCAAGCATCCCTAACTGAAAGCCAATAATCATCATCGCGGCAGACAAAATAAGCGATTGGATATGCCCATTGCCATCACCAAGGAAATAATAGATTAGAAACCTGACTCCCAGCCCAACACCCAGCATAAATAGAATGAAACCACTAGTCATAAAAACCTTCATTGGGCGATACATTGTATATATGCGAATGATCGTTTTGGCCGATCGTTTCATATAACCGTATATACTTTTAAATAACCTGGATTCTCTAAGTTTCCCATTTGTTCCAATTTCAACGTGGCCAACGGAAATTTTCTTATGACCAGCTTGGATAATGGTTTCTAGAGTGTACGTAAATTCGGAGACGACATTGATACGAAGAGCTGCATCACGAGAATAGGCTCTAAATCCACTTGTCGAATCAGGCACATCGGTTTGGGATAAGATTCTTACAACCCTACTTCCAAATCTTTGAAAAAACTTTTTAATTGGCGAGAAATGAGCAATAGTATCTGTTTTCCGATCTCCTATTACCATTTCAAACTTCTTTTCTAGTATAGGCTTAATTAATTTGGGAATATCACTGCCTTTATACTGGTTATCCGCATCCGTATTTACAATGATATCTGCACCTAGCTTTAACGAAGCATCAAGTCCAGCTTTAAACGCCTCCGCCAAACCCTTGTTTTTAGGGAAGCGGACAACATGGTCCACACCCAACTTCTTGGCCACTTCAATGGTTCTGTCTGAACTGCCGTCATCAATAATTAATATCTCAACTTTACTTATTCCTTCTATTTTTCTCGGTATATCTTTTATGGTAATAGGCAGAGTTTTTTCTTCATTCAGACATGGGATTTGAATGATTAGTTTCAAGTTAATGTCCTCCTTTTTAATAGCATATAGTATGGAATAACAACAAATAATGTCGATAATATAAACACAATTACATTGATATATAAAGCAGAAACTAATACTTCATTGAATAGATGACCCCTCATAGAAAAAGCATAAGCCATGCTAACTTCCATCGTGCCAAATCCACCTATACCATTAATCGGTAGAACCCATGAGAAGTTTGCTAATGTTGTAGCAAATAGAGTATCCCAGATTCCAAAATTTTGATTAATAGATAATAGTAAAATATAGAATAAAACTGCAATCAAAAACCAAATTCCGAGTGAAGTAAGGAATAAATAAAGTCGAATTTTATTAATTTCTAGCTGTTTTGCATCATGAATTAATGAAACTAGTTTGCTATTAAATCGATCTATATAATTCCACTCCGTATACTTGCTGATTACTATTTGTATTAAACTTAATATTGAAGATGGTTTTAGAGATAGTACTAAGATTAAAAGTGTTAATAACCATATACCCCAACCGATTATATTGATTTTATACAAAACGGTATATGATATAGCCAGCAAGAACATGGAGATTAATAAGTCATAAATTTTTATTAATATAAAAATGTTAACACTTGAATTTATACTCTCTTTTGAATACTTCTTTAATAGATAAATTAATGTAAAATCGCCTAATCTAGCTGGTAATATTCTATTGTAGAAATTGTGAATGAAGTTTATCCCTAATAAATTAATCACTTTTATATTTTTGTTTTGTAACAAAACCTTTAATCTTACTGCACGCAAAATATAATTTCCAATATAAACCATTACACCCAAAACCAGAAAGGAAATATTAATATCCAAAATTAAAGAGTAAAATACAGACCAATTTACCTTTAATATAATATAACATAAGAAAACTAGAGTAATACACAATGAAAGGAACACTTTTACTTTCTTATTCAGAAGATAGCCCCCAATTACTTAATTTGAGCAAGGATCATTGTCCATGGAAATGGACTATTCCTTTTTAATATATCTGAATTTGATTGGATCAACGAGATAAATTGTTTTTTAGACCAATGTTGTATATGACCCGGGGTATTACCCAAATCAGTAATATACTTACCTCTTAGCATGTTGCATATCCTCCAAATGGGTTCACGCGGTACACTAACTAAAATATACTTATTGCTCACTCTAATTATTTCATCTAAAGCTCTTTGGGGATTTTCAAGATGCTCAAGTACTTCACAAGCAATTACTAAATCAAATGCGTTATCTTCAAATGGCAGCTCATAAATCGAACCTTGGGTAATATCAAGATGCGGAAATCTTTTATTAGCCTCATCAACTGTAACAGGTTCAAGTTCGATTCCTTTCAAGGATCTAAGATTATTGAACTTATTGTTTACAAAATTAGTTATTTCCCCTTCACCGCAGCCTGCATCCAAAACAGAAGATACATCAATCATATCTAAACAATTATCTAAGCTAGATAAGAAACCATTCATTAAATATCGAGCAATTGGATTTTTAGTATGGTACTTATCGTAATAATTGCCAGGAACATTTTCGTTCATTATTACCAACCTTCACTATTTTATTGTTATCTCCAATTAACCTAACTAATTTCATTATTTCTTCGTGGGCCTATTATCCATTTATTATATTTTGCTAAAATACTGGTCTTTTCTTATTGATTGTTATACATATAAAATGAATAAAATTTGCAACAAGCAATTACACTTAATTGTCTATTCAAAGAAAAACGTATCCCAAATAATAAACCTCTCATGTTAACAAAAAAACAGTATCCTCATTCAATTAATTGTCTACCACATGCAAGCAATAATTTCCACGCTATTATCGGCTTATCTTTTTGTTGTAAATTTCATTGTATTATTTATTCTTTATTTATTTGAATGAGTCGAACTGAAGTTAATTCTAAAAAAGAATTCTTATTTACATAGACACGAAATTCAATTGTGCCAACGTTTTCATGGAGAGTAAAATAATTTGAACCAATTAGTTGATTACCAATTAATTTAAATGATGATTTTGGAATTATAGTTTGCTTACCTGAATCAGCTATAACATCAAAAAAAACATTATCAGCATCTTCCAACCTCGCAGGAGTACCGCTTATTTCCAATCTATACTCTCCTTTTTCAAGAGATATATAGGGTCCATACAAAAGATAGCCTTCCTCTCCCTTTGAAGTTATATTACCCCTTTCATTTTTCTCCCCTACTTCAGAATAAAAGATGTTATTACTAGGTTTCCACAAAAACACAATCTCATTTGCATTAAATTCACTAGTAATTTTATTTATGACTCCCATATATAACTCGTTAGCATTAAACTCTTCTGAAAAATTGTGATAAATAAAAAGGTTATTTTTTTCTACTTTAGAAAAAGTTATATGATTATTGATTATTTTATCCTCAAAATCTTTCATATATTCTTCATCTAAATAAGAGAAAACAAATGCAGTATTTTTTGTAACATTACCATTATGAGCATACCCATAGCTGGCAGTTAAGAAATTTGTTTTTGACCATGTTATTTTTTCTTTTGACTCGAATGTAATCTTATACCCGTACCAAGAATTAGTAAAAATATGATCGATAGAGTTTTCCAAAAGATAATTTGTCGCATCAGTATAATGTTTGTAAGAAAAATCATCGTACCCATTTGGGTATTTTTTTATATAAGAATAGTTACTGTATAAGTTAATGAACATCAATAAAAGTAATAGGATAGTTGATGTTTTTTTATTTAGATGAGAAATTCCATACAAAATAATTATAGGCACTGTTGTATACAAAGTAAGGGCCCGTCTTGGTTCAATTAGAAAACTACCCCAGGAAGAAATAACAATTAGAAGACAGTTTAAAATAAATAGCGCTAAAATAACTTCAATTGGTTTTATTCTATATTTAACTTCTATTTTTCTATTTAATAAATCAAATATAACTTTATAAAATGCTATTAATATTAAAGAAAAAAATAATATAATTAATAATATCGATATCAAGCTAGGAAAAATATAATCATTAGTCAATTCATGTTTAAAACCGAAAATCATTGGGAATGCGTCTGTTAATAAATGTAGCGTCTTTTGGGATAGTGTTCTATATGGTCCATCCGGTTCAGTATTTTTAAAAAATTGAAAAGTGTTAAATTTATAATAGAAATTGAGTATCAATAAAGGCAAAATACCTATTAGGGCTCCCACTAGGGAAATAAACATATTCTTAAAGATTTTATTTCTGTTTATTATTAAATGTAGCATGAGGAAAAAAAAGGAGACTACAATGTAACTTATAGTGATGGGATGGACCCATAGTGCAAGACCCCATAGGTAACCCATTATTAAAAACTGGGTCTTGTTAATATGCTGACTCCTAATATATTTAATTGTTAAATATATTATTAAAGTACCAATAAATAAAGATTCTATGAATCCACCTCTATTTTTTAAACTCCATATATTTAAAAGTGAAGGTGAAATACATACGTATCCAAAAGTTACAACAAAAAAGAGTTGGTTCTTGCGTGTTATCGGAAGATCACGATAAATTTCTCTAATTAATAAATAAAAAGCGCCAATGTATAATATTGAAAATATTAAAGATGAACTTTTCAAAACGGGTATACTTATACCAAAAAAGAAAAAGAGCAATGCCGTAAAATATCGGGATATTGAGTATAGTCTGGTTTGGCTATAATCAAGATCGATGTTCCAATTATGAATATAGTGCATTGCGAGAGTTCCTATATTAGCTTCTTCACCATTAATGGTCGACTGTGCGGTAAACATATAAATAATTTTAATGCTGATATTTAAAAAAATAAACGCCAAAACTATATAACTCAGCTTAATTCTACCCAAGAATTACACATACCTTTCAATTATCTAATTGTCTATTATTAGCCAGATTTTCTTGCATTTTCTCATAGTTAATATGAGATACAAGCTAGTCACAAATTATGTAAGACGACTTTTTTGCTGGTCAACTACTGTTTGTATAAAATCCAAATACTCTTGCTCAATTTTTTCCCAGTTATAATTTTTCATCACATACGCTTTTCCATTTGTCGACATTTTCAATCTGAGTTCATCATTTTCAAGTAAATAATTTACTCCTTCAATAAACTCAAATTTATTTCGATAATAAAGTCCAGCCCCGCTTCTTTTCACATGACCATACAATACATTACATTCACCATTTACTAGTACTGGAATTCCATGAAACATAGATTCAAGAGTTGCAATGGAAAAACTTTCATATTTAGAAGGTAAAACAAACAATATCGCATTTTTTATTAATGCCTCTTTTTCAGAGTCATTAATAAATCCCAAGTATTTAATATCCTCTCTGTTGGGGATATTCATATCCTTTTTTCCTGCGAGAACTAAAATTATATCATCCTTATATTGTTGCTTGTATTCTATAAAGTAATTGAAAAGAATATCTACACTCTTAGATTCATCTATTCGTCCAATATAAAGAATATATGGTTTGTCAATTGTTTGCAGAATTGACAAATCCGTATCGTTCGTTACATCTAAGCCCATTCCTATAACTTTTTGCAGGCTACTTAAATTAGGAAACCGGTGATTTACAAATTTCTTTTCTTCTTCAGTTAAGTAAATGATGGCCCTAGGAAGGTAAAAAACCGTATTAAATATTGAAAAATAAATTGGCGGTTCATCATGAGCTGTTGATATTAAGATGGACTTATAAGGGGCTATCTGTAAACCGTGATAAGTATTAAAATAGATATATGTCACAAATAATAACAAATCATAATTTTCCTGATTTTTACATAAATAATCTAATAGGTTAAGAGAATAGGGTCCCTGATATTCCATCCACAATAATTCATCGACTGTGGTTCGATTTGTTTTCTGTAATGTTTCAGCATAGTATTTATTGAAATTTTTATATCTATTTTTTTCCGTTTTGAATCTTCTCACTACCACATTATTAATAGTTTCTGTTCCTGCTTTATATTCATTTTCCCATGTCACATAACTTTTAGAACATGTTGTAATAACTTCCACCTCATGGTGTTTAGCCAGCCTCTCAGCTACTTCCCTGCAGTAAGTTTCCGAACCACCTACTATATCTTCACCATACCTTTGGATAATAAAAGCTAATCGCATAACGCACCCCCGCATAGATCTATATATTTTCCAGATAAGATATTGCAATATTGGAAGGTTGCAATTGCTCTTTTAATCTTAATACATTATTAAGCAGTAAAGCATAAGTAGATTTATCTAAAATTTGCAGCATCCCCTGTTTTAATTCATTTTCATTATTTACAAAAATACCGGCACCTTCAAAAGTTTGAAACCCTGGAATATCACTGAATATACATGGCTTTTCTGCACCTATAGCCAATGTTGCCGCGGCGCTTTGAAAAATATCTTGATAATAGAGAACCACAGAATCAGATGCCTTTACATATAACTCAAGCAAATCATAATCAGTATTAATAACCACATTCACAATTTTATTGTTCTGAATATATTTATTTATCTCTTGAAGATACCCTGGATCAAACTCAGATTCTGTTCCTGATATTACCAATAAAGAGTTATGCGGAAGATTTCTAATTACTTCAATAATACGTTTTCTTCTAAATATAAATCCCGGGATAATAAAAATAAACTTATCTAGAGGTAGCCCTAATTTATTACGCAATTGATTTCTGTTCCCCTCCAAATTCATGGCTGGAAGTGGAACCAACTGAATTTTATCAGCATTAATATAATTTATTATATTAATATGTTCTTCTTGTTTCTTACTGTGTATAACAATTTTATCCGGTAAACGTCCTAAGTAATCTAGATTTCTCCACAATCTTGTAAAATAATAAAGTATTTTGATAACCCTTTTGATATACCTAAGAAAGTTTCTCAGAGCTGACTTACTATGTTGGATATTAAAAATATTATTTATCTTACGATAATCTGAAAACTTGCTTATTTCCAATTCATGAGGTGATAAAATTATTTTAACCCCATGTTTTTTAAGAAACGAAATTGCTTTCACTAGGTGTTTTGCATCAAATATTGCTTCTTCATGTTCAAAAATGACATACTTATAATCCCTCAATAAACTAATTTTTTGCATTAAATCATTCTTATTTCGATTTTTGACACCAACTAAAGAAGCATCATAACCATTTTGTATAAAGCCCTCTAATAAATTTTTTGAATACTCATGTATTCCACACATTGCATCACTTGTTACAATAGCAAGACTCTCTTTTATTACTTTTGGTTTAGGTTCAACTATTATCGTTCTTGCTTTTTCAATATAAGGAGTAAGATAAGAAGCTAAATTTTCATTTGAGAAAAACTTATATCTCTCATTCTGTTTGTCAATTAACTTTTCGGAAATTGATTCATTAGAAACCACTAAGTTAATCAACTCTGCAATTGATGCGTAGTCTTTCGTGTCAATAACTAATCCAGAATCGCCTAAAGTGTACGGTATTGCGGATGATTTGTACGCAATAATAGGTACTTCAAAATACATAGCTTCAAGCAAAGGTACACAGAATCCCTCATGTTCACTCATACATAGAAATACTTGAGAAGTTCGATACAAGCCTAATAATTCTTCTGTTCTAATATGGCCTGTAAAAATAACGTTTTCTACCAAATCTAAGTGATTGATTAATGCATCAAGCTTCTTTTTGTAAAGCTCGAAACCATTCCATAAGCCAGTAAGAATTAATCTAGAATTAGGATTAATCTTATGGTAATAGAAAAAACTTTTAATAATGTCTTCCTGCTTTTTATTCGGTGCAATTCTACCTACAAATAATATATTGATCTTACCATCAATATAATTTTCATTAATTTTAACATTGTCATCTGAGTATAAGGTGAAGTCTTTTGTTATGGGTAAAACTTCCACACCTTGGTAACCTAAATTCAACAAGTCTTCTTTGTTAAATTCAGAATCAGCTAAGGCAAAAATAAATTCATCTTTAATCTCTACTAGTTTTTCTAAACCCGTTTTAGCGAATTCTTCAAGAACACTATTGTAACCCGTAAAAAAATTAGGAGGAGTAATATTATGATAGATTAAAACTTTTTTACAGGGTAATTGTAGTACTTCTGTATAAACTTCATTCCAAATAGAGTAGTGAACTAATAAAATGTCTTCACTAGTCGAAATTTTATTTAAATCTTTGTAGTTTTTACCTTGCTCATTAAATCTTTTGTCAATATTTAATGCAAATATATCGGATTGGTATCCCATATCTACTAAACATTTTTTTAAATTAATAAGATTTTCACCAATAGCATCCCCATAATTAAAAGAAGGATGGAACTGATCAACTCTCATTCGAGTCACCACCATTTTTGCTCACAAAATTGTCCTGACCGATAGTAGTATTAAACTGACGATTCATTTTGTTGATTTTGTATTCTAAATCTTGAATCTGCTGCGCCTGAGAGTGAATAATTGTCGTTATTTCATTAAGCGATCTTGTAAACGAACCATTTAATTCATTTTGGTTATGCAAAGCAGGGGAAATATACCATCTAATATTTTTACGAATAACTCTTTTGACAAAATCTTTTATTTTAATAAATTTATTACTTAAAAAAGCCTCAGAAAAAGTTCTCCAATTTTCATTATTATATTGTATATTTTCATAAAGAATGGAAAAACTACGATGATTTTGAGATTCTAAATTACTAAATTTCTCAAACGTAGAAGTGTCCAGTTCCTTATAAATTTCTTTATAATTAGGATACCTTTTCTTAATATTATCTCTTATTTCTCCCATAATTTTTTCTACATCTAGTTCGTTATTGTTATCATAAATAATATTCATTCTCTCACCTTTGATTTCAAAATGTGATTCCATGATAGTTACTAATTTACATTCAGAAATGGAAATAAATGATAAATGTCTATTCTTACAAACACTCAAATTTCATCTGCTAATTGGGTACTGATTAAATATTTCTTTTCCCACACGTATCCTAATTTGCAAGCCAAATTATTCAGCATTGTATCCATTGCGTATTATGTTAATTGATCATTAATATAATAGGTTATACTGATTGTGTGCAGCTCCCATATTTAATATTGAATTCGATTTTTATGATTATTCTTGTCCTTCTTTCATTTTCCTCAAATATTTTCTGTCCAAAAATATCGAATTTATTCCAGTAAAAGCATATTCATCATAATCCTTACTGTCCAAAAAATTCTTTACTTCATCATTTTTAGTATTATAATTTAGGGTCGTATCATAACTTATCACCTCAGTAACGATTAACAAAGGTCTATACTTCTCGTAATCAATCGATCGAAGAATCTCAATATCTTTGCCTTCTATATCAATCGATAAGAGTGTAGGTGCTTTGCCCAAGTAATTCTCTACAATGGTTTTATAAGAAATGGTACTAACGACTCTTTTATCAATTATTTCAAGATCGGGGTTTATTTCACAAAATTCTTTAGCTGCATCAATGTCAGGGGTACTCAAGCCATCGCCGCTAAGAATATAAAAATCCACTTGTTTACCCGCTTCAACATCCACACAATTATTTAATATAATGTCTCTATGGCGATAAAACTTTAGTTCTGGTATCAGTTCTGGATTCGCTTCAACCAAAATCCCTTTAGCCCCCTTGCTGTAGAAGAAATAAGTATTACTCATCTCTTTAGCATGGTTTGCTCCCAAATCAATATAATCGACTGATTCGAAAGGGATCCCCAAAACATAGACTACATAAGCCAAAATACTATCTTCACCAGATTGTGAATATGTTGTTTTATTGAAAAGATTAAAATTACTTTCTTTAAAAACATCAATTTCATCAATTTTTTCTAACCTGGTAGAAGCAGCCTGAATTCTTTCAGCATAAATATTCATTCGGCCTTCCATTTCTTGAAATCGTTTCTCCAGGTTACTGTATTGCGTTTGCATTTTTTCCATTTCGCCGATTTTATATAGCATTTCTTGAAGTCGTGTCTCTAGAATACTATATTGTATTTGCATTTCTTCCATTTCACTGGTTTTATTTAGTATTCCTTGAAGTTGTGTCTCTAGGATACTATATTGAGTTTGCATTTTTTCCATTTCACTAGTTTTATTAAGTAGCCCAATTATCAATTCTGTCGTTCTTCCAATAGCAGGTGTAACCGCATTATTAAATTGTGTTTGTTGAGATGTGATAGGTTCAATATACCACTTAAGAAGTTTTCTAATGACCTTTTTAACTAAAATGATTAATGGGCCAATTATTTTCTTACCTGAACTTAAATATCGATAAGCATCATTCTCTTGTGTTCGAATCATCACATTGAGATATTTCTCAATTTCACCTAAATACGTATTCGGATCATTTGATGTAGTTTGTTTAGGTATTGGCTCACCTTTATAATACAAACTTTCCTCATCTTTAAACTTCATAAAATATCTCGTTCCTCCTTTCAAAAAACATATTTTTAAACCATCTGCTTAGCTAAACTATTTCCCAATTATGTTTTAATGAAAATACTCCTACTGCTTTATCATTAGATATGACTGTAAAATCCATATAAAATTTGATGAAATCCAAAGCTCTATGGTCTCCGTCAACAACTGCAACGTTCAGTTTATAATTACCTGACAACAGATTGCAATCATTGATTTTAAACTTAACCGTACCTACATGACTTAGATTTTTAAGTTTTAATTTCCCAATTTGTGTATTATTACCATATACAAGGACTTTATCGGATGTATAAAATCCCATGCCAAATATATATTCTTTTTGTGGGCTGTTTACTTTATAATTTATCTCAATTACAACCGACTCACCGGCGGATAATACGTTCGTAGTCTCGCCTTTTGAATTAACTATTCTTGCCTCTGTTATTTCCACTTCTTTCGAACCCCATCTTATATCATCAGGAAAATCTAGCGAACTTTGAACTTCTAATTCTTCAACTTGGACATCGTTTTTCAACTTGTCTACATTAGGATGTTCATTACTGTATTCTTGCTGCTTTTGTTCTACAAATCGTTTATTCATATGCTGAGTATATAAATTTACGACTCGATCCGCTTCACCTTGTTCAATAATTTCGCCTTTGTCCATCCATATAACTCTATCACAAATTTTCTCAATAGTTCCCAAATCATGGGCAACTATAACAATAGTAGCTCCGTTAAGTTTAAACCCTTCAATTTTATCATAGCACTTTTTCTGAAAATTAGCGTCACCAACAGATAAGATTTCATCGATTAGTAGGATTTCAGGGTTGACATTAATCGCCACCGAAAAAGCAAGACGCATATACATTCCTGAAGAATATGTTCTGACCGGATTTTCAATAAATTCACCGAGTTCAGAAAACCGAATAATTTCGTCTATTTTCTCATCCACCTCTTTTTTAGAAAGACCGAAAATAGAGGCGTTAATATATATATTTTCTCGACCCGTAAAATCAGGATGAAACCCAGCTCCTAATTCAATGAGACTGGATATTCTTCCATTGACATTGATTTCTCCGCTATCCGGATATAGTATTTTAGTAATGAGTTTCAACATTGTACTTTTCCCGCATCCGTTATGACCAATTAATCCGATTGTCTCACCTTTTTTAATATCCAAACTCACATTTTTTACGGCAAAAAAAGGACTATACTCGTTACTTCTCAGTTTTAACAGCTTTTCCTTAAGAGTTAATGGCTTATCACGATATATTTTAAACGCTTTACTCACATTTTTAATTGATATTACGATTTGGTCCATTATTACAAATCCTCCGCAAAGGTCTTCTGACATTTTCGGAATACAATTAGTCCAATTACCGTGACTAATAATCCGACTATCAAAGAATAGGACAGCGAACTCCAATCCGGTTGTTTACCATCAAGTAAGATGTCCCTAAACGAATTAATTATCGGAACCATAGGATTATATCCTAAGGTTTCTGCAATATTATCTGGAAAAATGGTGATTGGAAAAACAATAGGGGTTAAATAAAACCATACAAAAGTTACTACGCCTACAATATGTTCTAAGTCTCTGAACTTAACATATAGTGCCGAGAAAATCAGTGCTAAACCCAAAATAAAAATAGAATGAATCAATAAAACTACTGGCAGCCATAAAACATTCATCGTCAACTCAATTCCCATAAATAAAAGGGCTGAAAAAACGATAATTAGTCCATATATATAATTCATCAAATTAGTACCAACAACAGCAAGAGGTAAGATCATCCTTGGAAAATAGATTTTTTTAACTAAGTTTGCGCCACTTACGATACTAGTTGTCGCTCCTTGAAGAGACGAAGTAAAATAGATCCAAGGTAAAAGCGCTACAAAAAGAAACATAGGATAATTTTCTTGATTTATTTTTAAAATATATGGAAATACAATGGAATAGACGATTAGTTGCAGCAATGGATTTACAAATGTCCATAAGAAACCCAAAAATGAGCCTTTGTATCGAGAACGCAAGTCTCTTCGAACAATACTTACCAACATCTCCCTGTAATTTTTGATTTCTTTAAAGTCATTTAACATAACCGCTCTAAACCACCGTTCTAACAATCTGGTATCATATTAATAGGTATTTTTCCAATGAAGATAAATATCGTGCAAGCTTTGACTAATTGATATTAAAGGTTTCCAACCAGTAGCTTTTCTTAGTTTATCATTAGATCCATAGTACTCTTTAACATTATTGGGTCTTAACTTTTTTTCATCTACAATTACTTTAATAGAACTAGAGGAGAATGACACCAAATCATCCAATATTCCCCGAATGGGTATACAGACTCCAGAGCATACATTATAGGTTTCCCCAGCTGTGCCTTTCTCATTTAGCAAACGATAAGCTTCAACAATATCTCTCACATCAGTAAAATCACGTTTACTACTTAAATCACCCACATACATCACAGGTTCGACTTTCCCATTCTCTATTTCGATGACTTGTTTTGTAAAATCAGTTGTCACAAAACCTAAGGACTGACCTGGTCCTATATGGTTAAAGGCTCTAGCGTGGATGATATCCATGCGGTGAAGTCCATGATATAAAAGGGCGATTTTACCTACCGTAAGTTTGGATAAGCCATATGGATTCATCGGATCGGTCCGCGCCTCTTCAACTATCGGCAATTCGGCCCCTACCCCATATTCTTCAGAAGAACCGATGGTGATTACTCTTACACTACTTTTTAAAGATGAATTTTTTATGGCTTCTAACAAATTAATCGAATCCATTACATTGGATTTAAATGTTTCTTCGATATGATCCCATGAGTATTTCACAGAACTCTGACCAGATAAATGAAACACAACATCAGGTTTTATATCTTCCAAAACATTAACGATCATGTCCTGACGTGATAGATTAAGCTCCACGATTTGCACGCCATTAATAAAGTAGGGTGGACACTTACGTGTCCCACCCCACACTTCATACCCATTATCCAGAAGGTTTTGAGCTAGATAGCGACCAACAAAACCAGTCACTCCAGTAATTAGAGCTCTCATAGAAACCACCTTTTATCTCAAGCTTTTCTCAATTTTTTTCAAGTCACTTTCCACCATCATTGTGATTAGCTGTTCAAATCCAACATCTAATTTCCATCCCAGCTTTTCCTTCGCCTTGGTGTGATCTCCTAATAAGAGATCAACTTCAGCAGGTCTCACGAATTTCGGATCAATGACTACATAATCTCGCCAGCTCAACCCAACATGTCCAAAGGCGATCTCCACAAGTTCCTCCACCGTATGTGTCTCGCCAGTTGAAATGACATAATCGTCCGGTGTCTCCTGTTGTAGCATTAACCACATAGCTTTCACATAATCTCCAGCAAAGCCCCAATCCCTCTTCGCATCTAGGTTACCCATGCGAAGCTCTTTTTGTAAACCTAATTTAATTCTGGCTGCGGCATCCGTCACCTTTCTTGTGACAAATTCTACCCCGCGGCGCGGCGATTCATGGTTAAATAGTATACCGGAACAAGCGAACATATTATAGCTTTCACGGTAATTTATTGTAATCCAATGACCATAAACTTTCGCTACACCATAAGGACTTCTTGGGTAAAATGGTGTTGTTTCTTTTTGCGGAGTTTCTACTACTTTCCCGAACATTTCACTGCTTGATGCTTGATAAAATTTTGCTTCTGGCTTGATTTGGCGAATCGCCTCTAAAATATTCGTCACGCCAATAGCGGTTGTTTCTCCTGTTAGTACCGGTTGTACCCAAGATGTTCCAACAAAAGATTGAGCAGCCAAGTTATAGACTTCATCAGGATTAGAGACCCGAATTGCATTTACAAGCGAACCTTGATCCAATAAATCACCGTCAATAAATTCGATTTCATTAGCAATATGTTCGATATTTTCCATGATTGGACTACTTGTTCTTCTGCGAACTCCATATACTTTATAACCTTTACTTAATAGTAATTCCGCCAAATATGATCCGTCTTGTCCAGTTATTCCTGTAATTAGAGCATTTTTCGACATGTTATCTTCCCCTTACAATTGTATGATATGATAGTGTTTATAAGTATTGTTCTAATTTTTGAAGTCTTAACTCTTTAATTAACGACTTTACTTCCTGTGCCTTTTCTTTGGAACATATTAAAGTAACATCCTCGGTATCTACTATAATTAAATCCTCTACTCCAAGAGTTGCAATTAATTTACCGTTGCTTTCAATAATGCATCTTTTCGTATCCAGATTGAGGATGTTCCCACGTATTACATTTCCATTATCGTCCCGTTCGTTAATTCTTTCCAAAGCAGTCCAACTGCCTACATCATCCCACCCAAACACGCATGGAATTACATATATGCTAGCGACTTTCTCCATTATGCCATAGTCAATAGATTGATCCGGCATCTTGTGAAACTCACTTTGGATAATATCTTTGGGATTGCCTTGTCGGAACCCGATTTTCATTGATTCCAGAATATCATGCATTTCCGGCATTAAGCTTTTAATGTATTCCCTAATGACAGAAACTTTCCATATGAAAATTCCGCTATTCCAATAATAATTTCCTGCATTAATATATTTTTCAGCAGTAGCTAAGTCTGGCTTTTCCACAAACTTCTTGACCTTGTGAACCTCCAGATCGTTCAAGTTAGTAACATCATTACTGCTTTCAATATATCCATAGCCTGTTTCAGGATATGTAGGCGAAATGCCGAGCGTTACAAGACTATTATCCTTACCGGCAACTTCAACTGCAGTTTTTAAAATTTGGATAAACCCTGTTTCATTCTCAATAATATGATCCGAAGGAAGAACCACCATTGTACTATCTGGAAATTTTTCTTCGATGATGATTGATGCAAGTCCCACACACGGAGCTGTATTTCTACCGATAGGCTCAATAATAATATTTTCTACCGGTAAATGAGGAATTTGCGCTTTAATGAGTTCAGCATACAGTTCATTGGTAACAATAAAAATTTGTGATATAGGAATTAATTTCTCCAGTCTACTGATCGTTTGCTGTATCATAGATTTATTTCCAGAAATATTCAAGAACTGTTTAGGTAGATTTGTTCTACTTTTTGGCCAAAACCTCTCTCCTTTTCCACCTGCCATAATTACAGCTGTAATCGTCATCGTTTAAACCTCCAGTTCTTAAATAACTAAGAGAAAGAGCAGAGCACACCATTTCATTTAAAGTAATTTTAAATACTTAAGTCTCTTCTCAATAGTTTTACCAACCGCTATAGGAGAAAAGCTTTCTTTAATCATTTGTTCTCCCTTTTGAGATATCGACTTATAATAATCGATATCTGTCACTAACCTTTTCATAAAATAACTAGCATGTTCTATATCGGGATTAGCCCAATATTGATATGCCTTGTACGGACCATGATCTCTGCCGACTGGTATTAAATTGTAGTCTACAAGACATGAATTTTGATGGTTCATAAAATCAGTATTTGATGACCAGTTAGTACCAATAACAGACTTTCCTAAATACATCGCTTCGGCTAATCCTAAGCCGAAACCTTCACTTCGATGAAGAGAGATATAACCATTGGTTGCATCTATTAAAGAGTTCGTATCTTCTCTACTAAGTATTTCCTTAATTAAATAAATATTATTATAATTAGAAATCAGCTCTTCCAGTAACTGCATTTCATCTGGACTACTTGTTGAGCTGTTTACCTTCACTACCAGCCCCACATGTAAGTCGTCAGGACCAAAAGCTAATTTGAACGCCTCTATAGAGGCACGAGGGTTCTTGCGTTCTTGATAGCTTTTCACATCATACATGGTAAGAAACAAGAAAGCTTTTTCCGGCAAATGAAAATATTCGCGACTACGAGGAGTCGGTATATTCACCTCAATACTATGTGGAATTTTCACCACAGGAACTGGGCTTTTCAATGCGATCGAATTAGCAACAAAAGTTGAAGGCACCCAGATTTCGTTCACTATCTGAAAGCTTTCAAGCCAATCATCCGGAAAATCAGGCAGCTCCCAATGCCAATAACCAATATTATATCTATCCTTGAAAATGCTGTTGCCGTAATGAGCGTAGATCTCAATCATTTGTTCCGCATTAATATGAAAAACATTAATGTTGTACTGCGGGTTTTCGACTTCTTTATGAATCCACGTAAGGTCTGTCATACGCGCTTTGTTAGTGCCTGTAAAATTTGTGATGCCAAAAGGAAAATTAACAGCATTCAAGCTTTTGGCCATTATTCTACAGGATTCACCAATACCCATTTCCGCTCTTGCATATCCGATAAGATTAATACCCGGTGGATAATGCTTGTTCCCAGTAGGATTGGAACCGGTATTCAAAGGAAAGGCTTTTCTTAAAATTCGCTTCTTTGCCATTTGCATTACGGATGGAGGAAACACTAGAGCAAGGAAAGACTTTGAGAACATGGCAAGCCTATAAATAACCCTATAAATAAAAGAAATAATGGTAAGCACCGCCTTGCGAAATCCGGCATTGTTCTTGGTTAAAGCATAATTTTTTCGAAATTTTTACAGATTATTAAATTTATTGCCGAACTTTGTCCAATGGTAATTCTACCATTCTTATATCTTTAACTCAACTTCTCAAATTAGGAATTTGATCCTTAATATAGCTGTTTGTAAGCTTGGAATCCCGTTCTATCAAGGAATATACAAACGACATAAGATGAATTTATCGATGTATCTCGAAGAACAATTGGATAAAACAAGTCTAATATGATAAAATTTTGACGTAATTTATGAAATAAAAAGGAGCACACGGGAATGAGCAATAAGAATAAAAAAAGCAGTTATTCTTACTCCAAAGAATTAAAAGGTCAACCGAATACAATAGACAAAAGCTCCATATTATTTTGGATTTTATCTAGTTTTTCAGTAATATTTCTTTTCTGGTCCCCATTCCAAAAAGCCTTATTCAACGGCAATTCATTTGATTTCGAAAGACCAATCTACTCAGCTCTAATCTGGTCATGCATAATATTGCTCCTTGTGTCGATATATTTATTTTACCACTGGAAAGTCAACACAGTATCGGATCTTTTGAGTATAATCATTTGGCTAATCCCTTTAACTTATTTCATTTCCAGTTTTGGTGCGGCATCTTCTTATTACTCTTCTAATATGACGTTCATTCAGGTCATTTATGTTGCATTCTTTCTACTAGCGCTTTATATATCGAGGAATCCATTGGGCTTATCCATACTCCAAAATGGCTTTATGATTTCCGGTTATGTTATTGTCTTGTTCGGAATCATGAACTGGTTTGGGAATAAAGAAGCCGCTTTTTCGCTTGTTGAATGGTTCGCGGCAAACATGAAGAACGCTACGTTCTACCAGGATGCAGTCATGGTCGACTCGAATGGCGCTCGTTTAACTTCGGTTTTTCAATACGCCAATAGTTATGCAGGATTCCTGATTGCTTTGCTGCTGTGTACTTTGTTTTTAATAACATCGACTAGAAAATGGGTGTCTGCAGGAATTCACGGCTTTATGGCCGTACCCATCATCATCTCTTTCTTCTTGACGTTGTCCCGCGGCGGGCTTGTGATCTTGCCTGTTGTTCTGATTTTGGTACTTCCTTTTTTAAAGCCTTATCGTCAAGTAGTCTATCTGTTACATCTGGTTACCTCCTTTGTTTTGTCACTGATCATTTTAACGAAAGTAACCAATATCGGGGTAGAACTGCACAATGGACACCAAGTGGGTCTATCTCAATCTGGATGGACAAGCTTACTTATCGTTTCGCTGATTAATGCGGTTCTAGCTGTTGTTATTCAGAAGTTTGGGCTGCCTTGGGCTCAAAAACTTCTGAGACGATTTGAAAAATTCAGGTTAGCAAGCATTGCCATTCCTGTAACGGCGATTGTTGCCGGAGGGATTGCCTTAACTTTGCTTCTCACTGACACTGGGCTGACTAAGCTGCTTCCGGACAATGTCCGGACGCGGATTGAAAATATTAACTTCCAACAGCACAGCGTATTAGAACGCGGGACGTTCTATCAAGATGCCATTAAGCTCGTAAGTGACTATCCTATTCTCGGCGCTGGAGGAGGGGCCTGGTCGGCGCTTTATGAGAAATATCAGAACAATCCTTACGTCAGCCGGCAAGCCCATAACTTTTTCCTGCAGTATCTCACTGAAGTAGGTATTATAGGATTTTTAATTTTTATCGTTCTTATTGCCTTGGTTTTCTACATCTACATTCGTAATTATCTTAAGCAGGATGAAAATCTAAGACATTCTAATTTTATTTTCTACATTGTAGCGATCTCTCTACTGATTCATAGTATGATTGACTTTGACCTTAGTTATGTATATTTAGGCATGCTTCTATTCCTTAGTTTTGGAGCAATGGTATCCAAGGATGCTCTTGTTCTAAAAGGGAATTGGAAGGAAAATGTGAATAAGTACAAATGGTCGTTTCCTTCCGTTTTGCTTGTACTATCCTTAATTTTCCTTTTCAGTTCACTTCAGCTCTTAAGCGCAAACAGCAATTTTAACCAAGCCATAGCGACAGCTTCGAGTAACAAAAATATGAATGAAATATTTGTGCCGCTAGATAAATCGTTGGAACAGCACCCGAATCATCCGGATTATACCGGCTACAAGATTGATATCTTGTTGTCAGCATATAATCAAACGAAAGATGAGAATTTTTACTCTGAAGCTATGAGTTTATTAGAGCAAGCCCGTGAAAAGGAGCCTAATCACCGATATCTGATTGAAAGAGAACTCAATATGCTTGTAATGAAACAAGATTTGGCTAAAGCCCTGGAACGGACCAATCAGGAAATCACAAACTTTCCTTGGGACATTACTTTGTATGAAAGAAGCATTGCAATTAGCAAAGACCTAGGAAATCAAGCTCGGACAAATAACAATACTCCTCTCCAAGAACAGTTTTGGAATCAAGCTTTTGAGACATATACAATGGTAGAAGATAAAACGGCAACATTGGCCGCACTTCCGAAGGAGCAAGGGCAAGGCCGGGCTTTTGGAACTACTGTAAAAATCGGATTGTCTTTAGGTCAAATCGAATTTATCCGCGGCAATTATGATTCGGCGGAGAATTTCCTTCGAATCGGTATAAGCGGGTCTCTGGATGACCAACTGACACGCCAAAACATTCGTTGGTACCTTGCAACATTACAGAAGCAAGGAAAGAATGATCAAACATTATTCGATAATTTGGTGGCTAAAGATCCGAATGAACGACAAGAAATTCAGAATATAGTAAATATCCAATTCTAATTGCAATCATACAACAGGAGCATTGCCGGAAGCTTGTCTACAGGACTTGACAGAATGTCAAACCTTATGCCACTTCAGGACTTGATGCTCCTGTTTTGTTTTGTGTCTGGAAATCTAATTTCTATTAAATTCATAATATGTTAATTAATTCACGAAAATGGTAGTTTTTCTTTTCAAAATACTACCATTTTCGACTTTATGGTGCTAGAATAGATCTTAGGCCCTATAACTTTGGTAACTAAGAAACGGCCTTGGCATATATATCTTACGCAGGAAAGGGGTGAATACAAATTATGCGTTCGTTATTTAGAACATTACATTTTGAAAGAGCTGAAAGGAGAAGTTCTGGAGTGAAGTCTGCTGTAATGAAAAAAACATCGCAAGTTTTAGCAGTACTTATGATCGTGTCTATGCTTTTACCAGTTTTGGCATTCGCTGCAGTCAGCTTTGACAAGGCATCTTACGATAAGCCAAACAAAACGATTACGGGAAGTGTTTACAGCACGGTCTATAACGTAAATGACAATGTTTACTTTGCCGTTTACGCTGACAGCAATGCTACATCTGTTATTAGCTCAATTTACGATGCTACATACAGAACAGTCAATGGTGCTACATACTTTGATTTTACTATTACCTTAGCCGATTCCAGTGTTGCTGATTCTGTCTATGTAAAAGCATTCTACGGAGTATCTGCTGCCATATATAATGCTGTTTACACACCAGCTGGGGAGCCAGGCGCACAGCCAGGTGAGCCAGGTACAGAGCCCGGTGTACCAGACGCACAGCCTGGTGAACAACCAGAAGATGAAGAAGGCCGCAGCGCCGGCGGTGGCGGTGGTGGTGCAGCTGCTGAGCCTGGAAAAGTTGATGCTTCCAACGGTAAAGTAGATGCAAGCGTACTGACACAGGCGTTTGAAGGCAAAACCAATGTGGAAGTGAACATCTCCGGTGATAAAGCGGAACTTCCGGCTTCCGCTCTGGTAGACGCAGCTAAGAAAGCTGGCACTTCGATTACAATCGTTTCCGAGAATGGTACTTACAATCTTCCTCTGTCTGTCCTGAACTTGGATACACTGGCTAAAGCATTGGGCGTTGACATTAAAGATCTGACAATCACTGTTACGATCTCTGAAGTTAGCGGCGATACGGCTGCAGATGTGAACAGCGCGATTGACGCTCTTGGCGGTAACGCCATTGCTGATGTGATCGAATTCACCGTAACGGCTTCCGCTAACGGCAAATCGGTTAACATTGACTTTGGTACAACTTATGCCTCCCGTTCTTTGAACGTGAGCAAAGCAGTAAATGCTGCTACAGCGACTGGTGTTCTCTATAACCCGGTCACGAAGAAGCTTAGCTTCGTTCCTGCTACCTTCGCAACGAAAGATGGTAAGACCGTAGCTACGCTGAAGCGTAACGGAAACAGCATTTACACGGTTATCGAAAACAATAAATCTTTCGAAGACCTCGCATCCCACTGGGCGAAAGCTGATGTGGAGCTGCTCGCGAACAAGCTGGTGGTTGAAGGCGTGTCGGACAATCAATTCCAACCGAACCGCAACATCACCCGTGCAGAATTTGCAACGCTGGTTGTTCGTTCCTTGGGTCTGACTTCCGGTTCTTCCGCAAGCCAATTTAGCGATGTGAACGCTGGCGCATGGTACTCCGGCGCGGTGTCCGCAGCTGTTAAAGCGGGCATTATTAACGGGTACGAAGACAACACGTTCCGTCCGAATACCCAAATCACTCGCGAAGAACTGGCCGCTATGGTCGTTCGTGCGTTGAATTACGCTGGCGTGAAAACGGAGATTTCCGCTTCCAAGCAAGCTGAACTGCTCGCGAAATTCAATGATGCGAACCAAATCATTTGGGCGCAAAAAGAAATCGCAGCCGCTATCCATGCAGGCATCATCAACGGTCTAACCGATAACACAATCGGTTCTGCAAGCGAGGCAACTCGTGCGCAATCCGCTACGATGCTGAAGCGTTTCTTAGGCTCTGCTGGCTTTATTAACTAAATCCTTACATCAAGGCTCGATACTTCGGTATCGGGTCTTTTTGTTTATTGTTAACATTTATGGGGTGTTCAAGCCATGGCTAAAGGTGGTATAGTATAATTTATTGAAAAACATAGAAATTATAGGAGGATTACTGCAAACAATGAAAACCGTTGTTATGAAAAAGGTCGCTCAAATCCTCGCGGTCCTGATGATCGTGTCGATGTTATCTCCTGTCCTTGCCTTTGCAGCTTTTGACGATTTGTCTTCCCACTGGGCCAAGAAAGATATCGAATCCTTGGTTGAACAAAAAATTGTAGAAGGTGTTACCCCTACACAATTCGAGCCGGACCGCAGCATTACGCGCGCTGAATTTGCAACATTGGTTGTTCGTTCGTTGGGTCTGACTACTGTTACCTCCAACACTTATTTTAGCGATGTGGACGCTTCGTCCTGGTATGCAGACACCGTATCCGCCGCAACTTATGCAGGCCTGATCAACGGTTACGAAGACAATACCTTCCACCCGACAGCTCCGGTGACTCGTGAGGAAATGGCTGCGATCATTATTCGCGCTCTGACCTATGCGGATGTAGCTTCTGAGGTCAACGCTTCGAGACAAGAAGAGCTTCTCTCCCAGTTTAAAGATGCCGATCAAATCACATGGGGCCACAAGGAGATTGCAGCGTCGCTGAATGCCAGAATTATGAATGGCATGACGGAAGATACGTTTAGTCCTACAAGTACAGCAACCCGCGCTCAAGCGGCAACCGTGCTGAAACGCTTCTTGCCTTATACGAAGTAATTATTTATATTATCAAGAGACTCGATGCTTCGGGTCTCTTTCTTTTTCAATTTGTTGTATAATGAAATAACATATATTCTTAGGGGGTGCTCCGATGATACTCCAAGAAACGCTCTATAATCAAATGATCGATAGCTTGTCTCCATATAGAGAAATCGAAAAAGTGATCCTATTCGGCTCAAGAGCTCGAGGGGATGCAGAAGAACGGTCGGACATCGATCTGGCTATTCAAGCGCCGGAAGCGGACCTAAAGACTTGGATGAACATTTTACACTCCGTCGAGGACTTGGATACACTACTTCTGATTGATGTCATTCGTTTAGAAGAAGCTTCTTCAGATCTAAGACTTAAAATCGAATCGGAGGGCAAGATGATATATGAGCGAAACCAAAATTAACCAAAGTTTAGTGAATTTGGGCCATGCTTTAGAGCGACTGAAAGAGGCATTAAAGGAACCGGAAGCCAACAGCTTGGCGATCGATGGAACGATCCAAAGGTTCGAATTCGTCATTGAGCTATATTGGAAAACGTTCAAGCGGCTATTGGCTTATGAGGGTGTCGAAACCGGTACTCCTCGGGAAGCGTTGCAAAGAGCATATCAAGCCCAATGGATTCATGACGAAGCACGCTGGCTTCAGATGCTTAAAGATCGAAACGAAACTTCACACGTTTACGACGAGATGACGGCACGGCGGATTTACGAGCATATCAAAGCCAATTTTACTGAGCTCGAACAAACATACGCGTTCTTGACAGGCCGTTTTTATAAAGCAGAGCGTGATTCAACAGTGTGAGGCAACTTTAATTTCCGTGGCATGTCCAAATACATAGTGAAATAACGCAAAAAAGCAGCATCCCTAACGGGATGCTGCTTTTCCTTACGGGATAGGCTGGATTAGAATCCGCCCATGCCGCCCATACCACCCATGCCGCCCATATCAGGCATAGCAGGCTTATCTTTTTCTGGCTTGTCAGCGATAACCGCTTCGGTTGTCAGGAACATAGCCGCTACGGATGCTGCGTTTTGCAGTGCGGAACGAGTAACTTTCGCAGGGTCAACGATACCGGATTCGATCATGTTTACCCATTCGCCAGTAGCTGCGTTGTATCCGATGCCTGTGGATTCTTTCTTCAGGCGCTCAACGATAACGGAGCCTTCTTGGCCTGCGTTTGCAGCGATTGTGCGAACTGGCTCTTCCAGAGCGCGCAGAACGATGTTTACGCCGGTTTGCTCGTCCCCATCAGCTTTAACAGCTGCTACAGCTGCGTATACGTTCACGAGAGCCGTACCGCCGCCTGCTACGATACCTTCTTCAACTGCTGCACGAGTCGCGTTCAGAGCATCTTCGATGCGAAGCTTGCGCTCTTTCAGCTCAGTTTCAGTTGCAGCGCCGACTTTAACGACAGCTACGCCACCGGACAACTTAGCAAGACGCTCTTGCAGTTTTTCTTTATCGAAATCGGAAGTGGTTTCTTCCAATTGAGCACGAATTTGCGAGATGCGGGTACCGATATCTTTTTTGTCGCCTGCGCCATCAACAACGATCGTGTTTTCTTTCGTTACACGAATCTGGCGAGCGGAACCGAGTTGGTCTGGAGTTGTGGATTTCAGATCCAGGCCGAGCTCTTCAGTAATCACTTGGCCGCCTGTCAGAGCAGCGATGTCGCCTAACATAGCTTTACGGCGGTCACCGAAGCCAGGAGCTTTAACAGCTACACAAGTAAACGTTCCGCGCAGTCTGTTCACTACAAGAGTAGCCAGCGCTTCGCCTTCAACGTCTTCTGCAATGATCAAGAGCTGCTTGCCGGATTGAACCACTTTCTCAAGCACCGGAAGGATTTCTTGAATGTTGTTGATTTTCTTGTCCGTAATCAGGATGTACGGGTTCTCCAGAACAGCTTCCATTTTGTCTGTATCCGTAATCATGTACGGGGAGATGTAACCGCGGTCGAATTGCATACCTTCAACCACTTCGAGCTCAGTAGCGAAGCCTTTGGACTCTTCAACGGTGATAACGCCGTCTTTGCCCACTTTTTCCATAGCTTCTGCGATCAATTCGCCCACTTCATCGTCAGCAGCGGAGATCGCAGCTACTTGCGCGATGGATTGCTTGCCTTCGATTGGCTTAGAGATGCTCGCCAATTCTAGAACGGCAGCTTTAACCGCTTTGTCGATACCTTTACGTACAACCATAGGGTTAGCGCCGGCCGTTACGTTCTTCAGACCTTCGCGAATCATCGCTTGAGCCAAAACTGTTGCTGTTGTCGTACCGTCACCAGCAATATCGTTCGTTTTGGTAGCTACTTCTTTCACGAGCTGAGCGCCCATGTTCTCGAATGCGTCTTCGAGTTCGATTTCTTTAGCGATGGTTACGCCATCATTGGTGATGAGCGGGCTTCCGAATTTTTTCTCCAGAACCACGTTGCGGCCTTTTGGACCCAAGGTAACTTTTACAGCGTTAGCCAAAGCGTCAACCCCGCGGAGCATCGAGCGGCGAGCGTCTTCACTGAACCTGATTTCTTTTGCCATGAGTAAACCCTCCTAAGTCGAATTTGAATTCAATTTATTTTACCAATTCGGATATTTTCGTAAGTAAATGTAAATGCGCAATACTTAAGTATAAAGCGCGGCGAGATCTGGCAGCTTACACTTACGCCATGATAGCAAGGATGTCGCTTTCACGCATGATGAGCAGCTCGCGGCCGTCGTATTTCACTTCGGTGCCTGCATATTTGGAGAAAATCACACGGTCGCCTTCTTTAAGCTCAAGTGGCACGCGCTCACCGTCTTTGAGTGTACCGCTACCTACAGCTACGACTTTGCCTTCTTGCGGCTTTTCTTTCGCTGTGTCAGGCAGTACGATTCCGCTTGCGGTTGTTTCCTCCTTAGCGATGGCTTCAATGACTACGCGATCACCCAACGGTTTGATCATGAGAAAATAGCCTCCTTTTAAAATTAGGTTATATTTTTTATTAGCACTCGAATGCGTTTAGTGCTAACAACAATTCTTATGATACTAACTTCGCATGAATTTTGCAAGTGGTTTTACAATAATTTTACACCTCAATCATTGTATCCAGGGAATTAGAAAATATACGGCAGGTGAGTACAGGAGATTTCAAGCATTCAGAGGGTGGCTGCAGTAGATAGATGCTGAATTACGGTAGGAGACAAGCCGTTGACGGGAACGGCACGGGCGGCTTCCTTCTTGAGGCGATGAGTGTGCTGTGTAATGCAGATTAACGACTCAAGTCATACACGTCTCTAATCCGTTTCTCAAAAATCAAACAAAAAAGCCTGTCAATCGACAGGCTTCATGGCCGTTTCGGCTCCTTCCGATTCCCAAGCTTGATCCTGCAGCAGCTGCTTCCGGTAGATTATCCCCGACAGAAACACGCTGAGCTCGTACAGCCCAATCATTGGCACCGAGACGATGATGGCCGAGGCTGCATCCGGCGGTGTAATCATCGTGGATATGACAACCAGCGCCAAGTAGGCATAGCGGCGGAATTTTCGGAGCAGCATCGGGTTCAGCAAACGGATCTTCGTCAAGAACATGACCACAATTGGAAGCTCGAACACAAGCGCGAGTGGAATAAGAATATTAAACATAAAAGAGAAATATTGAGTTACACCGTACGTTTCGCTAAGCTGCAAGCTCTCCGTGATCGTTGTGGTGAACAAAAAGGCCATCTGAAAGACGATAAAATAACCGAATGCAAGGCCCAGCAAAAACATGACGAAAGCGAACGGCACATAAATGAGCGAGGCCTTCTGCTCGACTTGCCGGAGTCCCGGCTTCAAAAATGCCCAAACCTGATACAAGGTAAAAGGAAGAGTTACGAGCAGCCCCATAACCAGAGCGAAATTCATATATAATTTAATCGCATCCCACGGCGAAAATACGTTCCAGTTGATTTCGCTCGCCGGCGGGATTGACTTCAAATACGTAATGAGCGGTTGGGCCACAACCAGTCCGATCACCATACCGAGCACAAGCACAATAATGACCCAAATGATTCGCTTACGAAGCTCGGTCAAGTGCTCGACAAGCGTCATGCCGTCTTCTTGTTCCATGTCACTTCACCTCATTAATCCGGCAGTCTACGGGAATCCTGCCGGTGAACCGGAGGATCGGTCTGTGGCTGTTCAGGTTCCTGTGCGCTGGAACTGGAAGGCGTGACGTCTTTCCGTTCCGGCGGCCGTGTTTCATCGTCGGACAATATTTCACGCGTGCCCTTCTTGAATTCGTGCAACGTTCTTCCAAGAGAACGCCCCAATTCCGGAAGCTTGTTCGGTCCGAACAATAGCAGCGCTATGACGGCGATGAGTAATATTTCAGAGAAGCCCAAATTCCCAAGCATAGCAGTCGTCCTTTCCGTCTAATAAGTTCGTTACCGTGATGCTCAGCAGTTGTACAGGCCGCCGTATCCCATCTCGGTAATATCGTTTCGGTTGATGGTTTCGCCAGCACAAATCCTTGGCAAAAGAACGTCAAACGAGGTATAAGGATCGTGCATGACGCATCCGGGAAGCCCCATAATCGGGATCTCATCGAGATATCCGATCAACAGCATCGAACCAGGAAGCATCGGCGTGCCATAGCTGACGATTCTCGCCCCGGCTTGCTTGATCGAACCCGGCGTACGATCGTCCGGATCAACGGACATGCCTCCCGTGACAAGAATCAAGTCTGCTCCTTCTTCCTTGAACCGATGAATCTCCCTCACAATCGTCTCGCTGTCATCCGGAGCAAAGCGCTGCTCTATGACTTCCGAACCCAAGGCGGCCAGCTTCTCTCGCACCACAGGCCCGAATTTGTCCTGTATACGGCCTTTGAACACCTCGCTGCCCGTCGTAATCAGCCCGGCACGCAGCTTCTTGAACGGCTTAACCTCCACAAGCCGTCCAGCGGCGGTTTCCGCAACCTTTTCCACTTCCGCAATTCGCGCTTCTTCTATAATCAGCGGAACAACGCGCGTGCCCATCAATCCCTGCCCCGGCTGGACAACTGTATTCGTCTGAACCGTGGACATAATGATTTGGTTGAGGGAATTCACCTCGTCAATACGTGCTTTATCGATTTTGGCAAGACCGTGGATCGTTGATTTCAGCGTAATTTTTCCTTCATGCGGTTCAGTCAGCTGCACATTCGCGCCCTGCGCGGCCTTGGCCATACGCAGAGCCGCTTCATCCTCGTGCAGAATGCCCTTCTCCAAACGGATCGTATAAATATGCTCCTTACCGATGCTAAGCAGCGCGGGGATGTCTTCTTCACGGATCACGTGGCCTTTTTTGAACAAGCGGCCTTTGAACTGACCGGGGATAATTTGCGTCAGGTCGTGTGCAAGCACCATCCCGACCGCCTTCTCGACTGCAACCTCTTCAAGCATAGACTCAAGCTTCACTGCCATGATCCCCTTCCCGTCCGGTCAGAATAGCCAGCGCATGAGGCAGCTGGTCCATGATTGCAGATAAATTCTCTGACACGCCCTTAGGGCTGCCAGGCAAGTTAATGATCAGCGTTCTGCCGCGAATCCCGGAAACGGCCCGGGACAGCATCGCGCGACGCGTTTGCTGCATGGAAAACATGCGCATCGCCTCGGCGAAGCCCGGTGCCTCACGATCGATGACGCTTAGCGTCGCTTCAGGCGTAACGTCGCGAACGGCCAGTCCCGTGCCGCCCGTGGTGAGGATCAGATCAGCTTTGAAATAGTCGGTCATCTCAATCAGTCCCGCCATAATCTCGTCTTTCTCGTCCGGTACGATGCGGTACTCGATAATCTCGCCGTTCATCTCCTCTTCGATCAGCTCACGGATCACCTGTGCACTCGTATCTTCCCGCTCCCCGCGGGATCCCGCGTCGCTTGCGGTCAAGATAGCCACTTTCCAGCGCATAAACCTGCTCCTCCCCTGAATTCATCTATTCTCTATCTTACATGTGTCAAACCAAGCCTACCTACGGCTGCGGGATGAAATGGTAATCGCCGCTCTTGCCCCCTGTTTTGCTCAGCAGGAAGGTCGGACCGATTTGCATCGACTTTTCCGCCGCCTTACACATGTCATATACCGTCAGCGCTGCGGCCGATACAGCTGTTAGGGCTTCCATCTCCACTCCGGTTTGCCCTTTGGTCCGCACCGTCGCTTCAATATGTAGCTCGCCTTCCCCGTTATCCGTGAAACGCACATCCACGCCGGTGAGCGCAAGCGGATGGCACATTGGAATCCAATCCGACGTTTTCTTCGCTGCCATAACAGCGGCGACTTGAGCTACGCCCAGCACATCTCCTTTGCCAATCTTTCCTTGACGGATCAGCTCGAGCGTGGTTGCCTGCATGGTAACCTTAGTACGGGCCGTAGCGGTACGAACCGTTTCTTGTTTGGCGGAAATATCCACCATCCGCGCTCGTCCCTGTTCGTCAAAATGGGTCAGCGGGCTTTGCTTCGTTTCTTTTTCAGACATCGGCTTCCGCACTCCTCTCCAAGATGTTCCGGGATTCGGTAATAAGCTCGTTGATCCGAAAATCAAAGAGCCCCATCGGTACCTCGGGAACCAACTGATCCTCAAAAGCAGCGGCAATAATGTACGGCTTCGGAAGGCCTGTCCGAACGTACTGCTGCATGAAGCGGTCGTAAAAACCGCCCCCGTATCCCAGTCTGCCCATATTCATATCAAAGGCAAGCCCAGGCACTAAAGCGATATCAATCTGACGAATGTCGAACAGCTGCTTCGCTCTGGGTACCGGTTCGCGGATGCCCCAGGTCCCCTGGTGAAGATCCGCATATGAGCGTACCTCATAGAGCTTGAGCTGCTTGTAAGCCGGCATGACCTTAGAAACGACGACACGCCATTGGTGCTCCCAGCACGCTTCGAGCACAGGCGTGACATCGACCTCGGTTTTGATCGGCATATAAGTAAACAGAGTCGGGCGTCGTCTCACCGTCTGGCTGGGCCCAAACAGCTGCTCCAACCGTTCGATCAATTTGTCGCTGATGATCCGGGATTTGCTCTCCCGCTCTTCCTCTGCAATGGCGGAACGAACCGCTTCCGCTTGGCTGCGGAGCTCAATTTTTCTTTCTTTAATATTCATGAAACGGCCTCACTTTTGGCGTTCAAATCAAATCTGGATTAACTTTCATTTTATCACATCGTGAAAAGAAATACAGCCTTTCATGGAAGTGAAAGCTAACGAGATATTTCGATGGATAAGACGGCGGAACCGGCATGTGATCGGATGCCTGACTTTGTTCTATCACAGCAGGCTCAGCAGAAGAAAGCTGCATATAAATGGGTCGATCTCGTCTCCACGGGTGACGGTCGGACCGGCACACGCTCGCATTCGATTTTGAGCATACGGCAGAGCGTTTTATTTTATATACATGTAATCGACTGGAAATCGAAATCGGCACGTGAATGTGCTAAACTATACAGAAGCATCTTTATAAAAATAGGGGAACTTGGATTCAGGAGGCTTACCAAATCATGTTGCTGCAGGTTACAGGGATTACCAAAAGCTACGGGGTCAGTACCGTGCTTTCTAATATATCGCTTCAAATCGAGGCTCGGGAGCGAATCGGGCTGGTCGGGGTGAACGGAGCCGGCAAATCGACGCTGCTCCAGATCATTGCGGGCGAACTTTCTTATGATTCGGGTAACATTTTTAAAGCAAAGGAAACGAAAATCGGCTATTTAAAGCAAAACAGCGGGCTCGTCTCCGACCGTTCGATTTGGAACGAGCTGCTGAACGTTTTTGCCGGTCTGCTTGAAATGGAAACCGAGCTTCGGCGTCTGGAAGAGCGCATGGCCGACCCGGATGTTCTGGCGGATGAGAAAAAGACGGAAGAAACGATGCGCCGCTACGCTGAGCTTTCCGATGCCTTCCGCGAGCGCGGCGGCTATGAAATCGAGGCCAAAATCCGGGGCATCTTAAACGGAATGGGCTTTGGCGGGATGGACCCAGCTACCTCGGTCCAAGCGCTGAGCGGCGGGCAGAAAACAAGGCTGGCACTGGCCAAAATGCTTCTTGAAGCCCCCGACCTCCTGCTGCTCGACGAGCCGACAAACCATTTGGACATTCAGACGCTCACTTGGCTTGAGCAGTACTTGCGTTCATATCCCGGGGCCATTCTGGTGGTGTCACACGACAGGTATTTTCTCGATGCTCTCGTAGACGCGATCTATGAAATCGAGCGAACCACATCCCGCAGGTACACCGGCAACTATACACGGTATATCGAGCTGAAGGAAGCGGACTATGAGATTCAGATGAAGCAGTTCGAGAAGCAGCAGGACGAGATTACCAAAATGGAGGAGTTCATCCAGCGCAACATCGTCCGTGCTTCAACGACCAAGCGGGCACAAAGCCGCCGCAAAGCCCTGGACAAAATGGATCGGATCGATAAGCCTCTCGGAGATTTGAAACGGGCGAGCTTTTCTTTCGAGGTAGAGACTCCATCCGGGCGCGAGGTGCTGGATGTTCGGGGGATTGCCGTTTCATATGACAATCAAAACCCGCTCATCCGCAATGTCTCGTTTCAGCTGCGCCGCGGGGACACAGCCGCTCTGATCGGGCCTAACGGGATTGGCAAATCAACGCTGCTTAAGACGCTCATCGGACAGCATGCGCCCGACCTCGGCACTTATGATTGGGGCACGAATGTCAAGATCGGCTACTATGATCAGGAACAAACCGGACTGAACCCGCAACAGACGGTGCTGGAGGAATTATGGAATGTTTACCCCCATTTGGAGGAGGCCCGTATCCGCACGGTGCTGGGCAATTTCCTGTTTAGCGGCGAGGACGTGTTCAAGAAGGTCGGGTCGCTGAGCGGCGGGGAGAAAGCGCGCGTCGCCTTGGCTAAGCTGATGCTGCAAAAAGCGAACGTGCTGATCCTGGACGAGCCCACCAACCACTTGGATCTTTATAGTAAAGAAGTGCTGGAATCGGCGCTCATCGATTACGAGGGTACCCTGCTGTTTATTTCGCATGACCGCTATTTTCTGAACAAAATGGCGGAGAGCATGCTGGAGCTCACTCCAGTTGGCGTCACCAGCTACCTTGGTAATTACGACGATTACGTGGAAAAGAAGCTGGAGCTGGCTGAGATCGAGCAGCAGCGGAAGGAAGCCGAAGTAGCCAAGAGTAAAGCGGCTAAGGCTGGCGGCTCCGCTTCAGCAGGCCATTCCGACACTGCCGAACAGGCTCCAAATAGCAGCAGCTACGAAGCCGGGAAGCAGGCTAAGCGCGAGGAACGCAGCCGCCAGCGCAAGTTGGAGCAGCTCGAAGAGCTCATCGCCCGCTTGGAAGGCGAAATCGGCGAACTGGAGTCCGAGCTTGCCCTTCCGGAAGTATACAACAACTACGTACTGGTGCAGGAAAAAAACGCGCTTCTGGAAGAAAAGCGCGCTCAGCTCTCGGACAGCTACAAGCAGTGGGAAGAGCTGGCGGAGTAAGCTGTCTTCAGCTGTGCACTGTGATGACCGGTTGGCAGAGCTGTGGCAGTTTACTTGCGAAAGCAGCAAAAATAAAGCCCTCTATTGAAATAGCGGATCGACAGGCACTTCATGTTTGTGTTTCCCGGCTAAGCCGTGGATGTCAACATCAGTGCTTGAGCGTCCGCTATTTTTGGTATTGAGGCGCGCAATCAGCTGAGTCAAAACCCGTGTTTGAACCTTAGTGAAACAAACTCACAGCACCCGATTGTTGCACTTGTCAGGCGCCTTCGAGCTTCAACAGGAGCAGCGGCACGCTGCTGTACACGATCATGGCAGCGGCAGCTACAATACCCGAATCGTTCAGGACCAGCGCCGCTGTAGCGCCGATCACGTTCGCATAGCACCCGTGCATCAGGTAAGGGTAGCGCCCCTCCCACCTGCGGAGGCGGCCCTGAGGCCGGAGCACCAATACGGCCATGACCACGAGGCCGGTGAGCAGCACCTTGCTCCAGGCGGAGATTCGAATGAGGTGCCAGTTCATCGCCAGCTTGCGCGCGATCATGGCACCAATGACGTCGTAGCGGCCTTGGAACAAATCGCCGAAGGCGCGGCCGATGTGGCTGCTGTGCCCGGGTCCGGCCGCGGGGATGCTGCCGCCAAGGGCGGAGACGGCGGTCACACTGGCTGCGGCTGCGGTGGGCCCCGCGGTGTTGCCGGGAGACCCGGCGGCGTTCAGCAGCCAGAGTCCCGCGAGCGCAGCGCACAGCGGCAGCGCAAGCGCGAGCGCCAGGCGCCGCCAGCGCAGAGCGCTGCCCGCCGCGAGGCGGGCGGCAAGCGCTCCAAAGCCGGCAGCGGCGGCAAGCGCTCCGCCGGCGTTGGCTCCGAGCGCTGGCGCCGCAAGGCCGCCAGCCAGCGCGCAGCCCGCAGCCGCGGCCCAGGCGCGCCCGCTCGGCGCAGGCGCCTTAGGCGTCCGAAGCTGCCGGGCCTGCAGCCACGCGCTGAGGCCGAGCAGCGACGCGCCGAGCAGCACGCCCATGAGCTCGTTGCCGATGCCGTAGTAGCGAGCGCCGATCATTGCGTCGTAGCCGAGCACCGACCGTTTCATCGCTGAAGCGCCCGTGCAGAGGTCCAGCAGGATCAGTCCGCTTAGCCCAGCCCCGATCCACCAAAGCATCCGGATAAGCTGCGGCAGCTCGCGGGAGCCTGCCGCAGCGCCGCTGAACACCGCCCCAGCCAAGCCCAGCAGCAAAAGCAAGCCTAATGCCCCTGGGTCAAGGCGGACAAACCAGCCCATAGTAAGCAATACCCCCGGTATCAGCAGTACGCTGAACAGCAAGCCGCGCAGCAGTCCCTTCCACCACCGTTTATGTGCCGTCCCAAACCAAGCCGCAGTCAATCCAGCCAGCATGACAGCCACTTCATATCCGGCCAGCCCGTACAAAATCGTCGGACGCAGCTTGTACACTTTGCTTATATCCTCCACTTCCTGCAACAACCAGCTTAAAGTGTTAGCCTTCGAACCAGCCGTTCCTTCTATCGGTTCTGCAGTCTGGATAGGAAGCCCGATCATGCCATTCGGCCGCGCCAGCCCGAACTCCGCTAACAGAGTAGGGGCGATATCCGCAGCCGATACAACACCCGGACGGCGCGTCGCAGCTGAAGTCAATAAACCAGTACCTGCCGCCCGCTCCGGAGACCAGCGAAGCAGGGGCGTCAGCTGCAGCTTCTCCTTCAAGGCCTCTGCATGAGCCTGAGGGCTAACCAGCCAAAGAACATGGCCCTTTCCATTCGTCTCCATATCATCAACCAGTCGCCCGATAAAACGGTCAAGCTGCTCCAGTACCTCCTGTTTCCGCTGCACAAATAGCTCAGGCGCATACATCTCCTTTTCCGCGTACAACCGGTGCAAATCGCCCAGCTCAATCAGCGCCAGCGCTCCAGATGCACGATCTTCCGCAGCCGCAGTCTTCCTCCATTCCTGGTACAGTCGTTCAAAGCGGGTATGGACACCATATGGCATAGATGCATCCGTCTCCAGCAGTGATCTTCCTACGTCCCCCTCTTCTACGCGCCCCTGTTCGTCCATGACCATTAATGCCGCGGAACGCTGATACTGGTCTAATCCCTTCCCCGGCCTATCCACATTCCCCCAGACGGCCATACGGATTCCATGCTCTTTTAACGTTTCTCCAAGCAAGCCCGGTCGAGCTATATAAGCTCCATGAGCATTACTTCGCCGCATCGATTCAATCGACGGAACGACCACTGCAGCCGGATCCTGCCCCTCAGAAGCCGACAGCGAAAATCGTTCTAACAGATCGACCACCCGCTGCCCATCGCGCTGCTCCGTCCGGTTCCACCCTTCCGAGCCCCGGCCGTCTGCCGGCGCTCCAGCTCCCCATGTCGCATAGACCGATTCCAGTCCTCGATATGGCAGCCTTACATTCATAGCTCCCCATTCTCCCGCTTCCGACAAGCGCCGTAAGGACGGCATACTGTACAGTCGCTCCGGGCGAAGCTCCATGAAAGACAGTCCCGGCACCGATAAAACGGTGACTAGCGGAGTTCGGCTATCCACAGTGGGGATAACCGGAGCACCGGCGACAGCCTTGTGGATGACTTCGATAGGCAAATCGGAGTTTATCTCCAATGCAGAAACGATCGGCGCAAAAACACATCCAACGATCCACAGAACCAACCCCACGGCCGCCCAACCTACACGTTTCGACGTCCCGATGCCGTCTTTTTCGCCAATCCATCCACAGCGCATTCAGCTAGCCCTCCCTTTCTTGCATCTTCTATCCACACAGCACATTCAACTTCCGGGCAGCCCCAGCTTCATTTCTTTCCTAACCCTCAGTCAGCCTCCCCTATTCAATCGTCCACCTACCACAAATCGATAAAAACTCCCTGTATGCATCTCTCGAAAACGTTGTCCTGCCCCGTCTTCCAGACATCCTTCTCTTTCCCGTACTTTGCCCAGAAACATCCTGATTATCCAAACGGTGTATAACCAAGGGATCGCTTAGCAATATCCACAAGATTATCCCCAGAATAAAATGTCACTTCTTCTAGAAATATCAGGCTTTTTCGCTCAATCCACAAAGTTATACACATTATCCACAGATTCTTTTTGAAAAACTTATCCACCCTGCCTTGGGAAAACCATCCTCTTTGATACCAATATGGGCACGGGTTTTTCGACTTACCCACACTATACACAAAGGCTGTGGATAACTATTATCCACAGCCTTTGAAAATTTATGGTATGGTGATTTCCACTTCCATGGCTCCAATCGAATCCCCCGTCGGTTTCTCTACTCGCTGCCCCCACTCGCGGGCCGCTTGATTGCAAGCTGCCATATACGCATGGGCCGCTGCCATAAGAATGTCGCGATTCTCCGCGATGCCGCGGTAGGTTTGCCCGTGCGCCCGTATCGTTACAATCGCCTCGCCGCTTGCTTCTTCCCCTGAAGAGAGCGAGTACAACTCCAGGTCGGCAAACTCCGCTTCAAAAGGCAGTCCCTGCTTGATGCCTGCCACGACCGCTTCCACCGGGCCATCACCTGTGCCCACATAAACCGCCTCATGGCCCGTGGCCTCATTGCGGATCGTACAAGACGCCACCCGATGCCCTGCGTTGCCCGTTATCAGTTGTGCGGAGACAAGCGTATACGGCTCCAGTACCTGATTCACCGTGTGACCCACCAGCTCAAGCAGCTGATGGTCATGAACAACCTTCTGGCGATCCGCCAGCGACTTGAAAGCGGCATAGAAGTTTTCCATCTGCTCCTCGCTCAGCTCTACCCCAAACTGACTGACCCGATGCTTGATCGCATGACGGCCGGAGTGCTTGCCCAGAATGATCATACTGCGCGGAATGCCCAGCTGCTCAGGGTCCATGATTTCGTAGGTGCTGCGGTTTTTGAGCAGTCCGTCCTGGTGGATACCCGCCTCATGCTGAAAAGCGTTGCGTCCCACAATCGGCTTATTGAATGCGATCGGAAAGCTCATCGCGCGGCTGACCATTTGGGAGGTGTCAAAAATATGCTCCGCACGAATCGACGTCTCCGCTCCAATAGCCGCCTTCCGGGTCTCAAGCGCCATCACCAGCTCCTCCATCGAACAGTTGCCGGCGCGTTCCCCTACGCCGTTCACGGTTACTTCCACCTGAGTAACTCCTGCACGAATGGCCGCCAAGCTGTTCGCTACCGCGAGGCCAAGGTCGTTATGACAGTGGGCGCTGTATTGCACCTGTTCTCCGCCACGTACATTCTTCATCACCCGAGTAAACATCGCCCCATATTCCTCCGGCAGCGCATAGCCGACCGTGTCCGGAATGTTAATGATCGTGGCCCCTTCGCCGATTACGGCTTCAATCATCTCGAACAGGAATTCGTCTCCTGTCCGCGTAGCATCCATTGGAGAGAACTCAATTCGATCCACATACTGCTTTGCGTAAGCCACCATTTGACGGGCAATGCCGATGACCTGATCCCGAGATTTGCGCAGCTGGAAGTCCAGATGAATGCTTGACGAAGAAATAAACAGATGCAGCCGCTTACGCTCGGCATCCTGTATAGCGCGGACCGCAGCGTCAATGTCTTCCTTCATCGCGCGGGCAAAGCCGCATATTTCAACGCCGGTAACTTCTCTCGCAATTTGCTGAACCGCTGCAAAATCCCCGGGACTCGAAACCGGAAATCCTGGCTCAATTACATCCACACCAAGCTTGGCCAGCTGCCTGGCAATGACAATTTTTTGTTCCGGTGTCAGCGTCGCTCCTGGTGCCTGCTCTCCATCTCGCAGCGTCGTATCGAAAATGTGTATTTTTCTCATTTCATTCTTGGATTGGTCTTGGTTCATCATCATAACGATCATCTCCTTGGATTTTTTTTCGACAAAAAAAGCCCGCCGTCTCTTGAAAATCAAGAGACGACAGGCTGAACCTTGCCGCGGTACCACTCTTTTTGAACTCCAACGCACGTTAGAATTCCACCTCGAACCCCTTGTCACGGAGGGCTAATCCGTCGCAACCTACTCAACCTTGATGAGATCATCTCCCTCAAGCCCTTTCCGCTCCGCCGCTCCCGGGCGAGTTTCAAGCTTCCGTCGACTGCGTCGCACCACCCCGCAGCTCTCTGCACAACCGGATTCACTTTACTGCTCCCGTTCTTCACGTTTCTGATATTTAATTCGAAAATCAAAAAAGCCCGCCGTCTCTAATTTAAGAGACGACAGGCTGTGCCTATCGCGGTACCACTCTTGTTGACCGCAGCTTTTCATAGAAAGCTGTTGTCCGCTCGATGCCTGATCACGGAGGCGACCCGTCAAAGCTTACCGCTTATGAAGTGCAGCGCTACACTCCAGCCGTTCAGCTTTGCCGCTCCCGGGCGAGATTCACCGATGATCCTGACTGCGTTGCACCACCCCGCAGCTCTCTAGACAGGACATGACGGCTACTGCTCCCGTTCGTTGCGTTATCCAGTTATGGATTTGATTGCTATTATAGTATGCCCCCAACGCAAAGTCAATGGCCATTATCAGAAAACTTTTGCAATTACACCACTGTCCCTGATCAATGAAAAAAGCCCCGGTGCCCGAATGGATCGAACACCGAAGCTAGTTAACCTGTTTTAGTCCATCCGCGGGAGATCAATGGCCCCCGAGGAAGATATACCTTGCGATAATCAGAATCGCCAGAATCCACATCAGCCAATGGACTTTATATTGCCCTTGGCCGCCCAATTTGGCAACCGTAGCGAGCAGCACGTACGCCACAATACCGAAGGAAATACCGTTGGCGATGTTATACGTGAACGGCATCATCGTAACAGTCAAAAATGCTGGAACGCCGTAAACCAAGTCCTGGAACTCAATTTCGCGTACAGACTGCATCATCAATACACCGACAACGATCAATGCCGCAGCAGTTGCGGAGCCCGGAATGAGTGCGGCGAGCGGTGCTAGGAACAGCGCCAAAAGGAAGCAAACGCCCGTAGTAACAGCTGTCAAGCCTGTACGTCCACCCTCGGCAACGCCGGCTGCGCTCTCGACATACGCCGTTACGGTACTTGTACCCACCAAAGCGCCGCCGCTAACGCCGATGGCATCCACCATCATGGCTTTACCGACTTTTTTGTTACCTTCTTCTTTATTTTTCATTAATCCGGCGCGGTTGGCCGTTCCGACCAGCGTGCCGAACGTATCAAACAATTCCACAAACGTAAATGTCAAAATAACAGAGATGATCCCGGCATTCAGGATGCCCGCAAAATCAAAATGCCCAAATGCCAGCTTGCTCATATCCGGCACCCAGGTTGTTTCGCCACTCGTCAGCGAAGCCAGGCTCACAACCGGAGTTCCGTCCGGATTGCTCATGAACATACCCGCTACCGTTGTCAGCAAAATCCCAAACAAAATCGCGCCGCGAACCTTCAGAACCATCAATATGGAAATCAGAGCAATCCCGATAATGCAAAGCAGGACGTTCGCATTCTGCACATTGCCTAGATGAAATACCGTTTCAAAGAACGCCAGTTCCGTATACGTTCCCTTTGGAATATCATTCGCGGCTTCGACGGCAACCGCCAGCAGTCCGCTGTTTTTGAGTCCGATAATCGTGATGAACAATCCGATACCTACGGTAATCGCATGCTTAAGGCTGTCCGGAACGGCAACAAGCAGCATCTGCCGCACCCTGGTCACGGTCAAAATAATAAAAATAATCCCTGAAATGAAGACGGCCGTCAAAGCCATCTGATACGTAAACGTTCCCTGTGAAGCGAGAATCACCGTAGCGAAGTAAGCATTAAGCCCCATACCCGGAGCCAGCGCTACCGGAAAGTTAACGAACAAGCCCATGGCAATGGTCATCACGCCTGCGGCAATCGCCGTAGCGAGGAAGACCGCGGTCCAATCCATCCCGGTCGCTCCCGAGCCAAATGCGCTCAGTATGTTCGGATTGACGGCCAAAATATACGCCATCGTCATGAATGTCGTAAGGCCGGCCATGACTTCCGTGCGAACCGTGGTGCCGTTCTCTTTCAGCTTAAAAAAACGATCCATTCCTGAAATCCCTCCAAATGGTTTTTCGGAACAACGACGAAAAGCCCGGGTACCTATTCCCGGGCTTCAAGAAAAAGAACGCTTCACGGATTGCTCCGTGAACCGCTTTTTTTTCGTAGCCAGATCATTTACGGTGACCTCGTAGAAACTTCCGGGCCGATTCCCGGAATTATACGAAACGGTTATTCCCTTGCATTAATCTATCCCCTATTCTAAAATCGCTGTCGAAGCTTGTCAATCATTTTTCCGAACAATTTAATGTTCATCTGTAAATTTGTTCGGCAAAAAGGAAAATAACCCCTTATAGCGAATTCATGGTCTCCACTAAGATTTTCCTAATCGCTTTTGTTTTATGCCTTTACGCGCAGCAATTCCCAAAATCTTATTATAAAAGCCTGCTCCCTCTAAACTTAGAGAGAACAGGCTCGCTTAGTTTATTCCCACTCAATCGTTGCCGGCGGTTTCGATGTAATGTCGTACACCACGCGGTTAACGTTGTCGACCTCGTTTACGATGCGGACGGAGATCTTCTCCAGTACATCCCAAGGAATGCGTGCCCAGTCCGCCGTCATGCCGTCGATAGACGTTACAGCACGGATGCCTACGGTGTAGGAGTAGGTACGCGCGTCGCCCATGACACCTACGCTCTTCATGTTAGGCAGTGCGGTAAAGTACTGCCAGATTTCCCGGTCAAGCCCGGCTTTGGCGATTTCATCGCGGAGAATCGCGTCAGATTCACGCACAATCTCCAGCTTATCTTCCGTCACTTCGCCGAGTACCCGAATAGCAAGGCCCGGACCCGGGAACGGCTGGCGCCATACGATGGCCTCCGGCAGACCGCACTCTTCGCCAACCTTACGCACTTCGTCCTTGAACAACGCCTTCAAAGGCTCAACCAGCTTGAACTTCATATCTTCCGGCAAGCCGCCCACGTTATGGTGCGACTTGATCGTTTGCGCCGTCGCCGTACCGCTTTCCACGATATCCGTATAAAGCGTTCCTTGCGCTAGGAAAGCGAAATCGTCGAACTGCTCTGATTCTTCTTCAAATACGCGGATAAATTCGTTGCCGATGATTTTCCGTTTTTGCTCCGGATCGTCCACACCGCTCAATTTTCCGAGGAACCTCTCACGAGCGTCGATTTTAACGACTTTCATATCGAATTTGCCGACGAACGTTTCCATTACGCTCTCCGCTTCGCCTTTGCGCAGCAGGCCATGATCTATAAACATACAAGTCAGTTGATCGCCGATCGCCTTGTGGATCAGCATGGCTACCACAGAAGAATCCACCCCGCCGCTCAGCGCGCAAAGCACCTTCTGGTCGCCCACTTGCTCACGGATTTCACGAATCGTATCTTCGATGAACGTCTCCATGCTCCAAGTGCCCTCACAGCCGCATACATGGAACAGGAAATTACGAATCATCTCATTACCGTACACCGAGTGCCGTACTTCGGGGTGGAACTGGACGGCGAACATTTTTTTGTCCGGGTGGCTCATGGCTGCGATTGGCGCATGCTCCGTGCTCGCATCCACTACGAATCCTTGCGGCGTCTCTACAACCAGATCACTGTGGCTCATCCAAACTGTCTGTTTCTTTTCAAGTCCATGTACAAGACCGCAAGCGTCCGCGAAATCGACCTCCGCCTTGCCATACTCCCGTTTGGAAGCCCGCTCCACCTTACCCTGCAGCTGATGAGCCATCATCTGCATGCCGTAGCAAATGCCAAAGATCGGTACACCCAGGTCGTAAACGCCAGGATCGACCAGCGGAGATTCTTCCCCGTACACACTGGCGGGTCCGCCGGAAAAGACGATACCTTTAGGCTGCAATTCTCGAATTTTGTCAACGGGAGTGTTAAATGGCAGCAGCTCGCTGTACACGCCCAAGTCGCGAATCCGGCGCGCGATCAGTTGGTTGTACTGTCCTCCGAAGTCGAGCACCACTATAATTTCGTTCGGTTTATCCATGGTCTATTGGTTCCTCCTGCTTGTATCGTTCGTTTTTTTCAATGAACCTAATTATAAGCTTACGCCGGATAAAGGGCAATGCCTGTACGCCAAAAGTCGTGTCGAAACGTCGAAACGTGTACAAACATGCCATGCCTTTCCCTAATTTTCAAAAAACAGCGATAAAAAAGCCTGCCGCTACTCCGCTCGATCGTCAGGGCTTCGTGGTTACAGACTTTCGGCTTCGCTTGAGGTGACGCCATGCTTCGACAAGCGAGCGTCGCGTCACTGTCGTGTCCGGGTGGTCCGGATCGGCGTATTGCAGCGTTTCGAGCTGCTCCGCCAGCTGCATCAAGGCCACGCGCTGCGCCTCAGTCTGGCAGCGGCGGGAGCCCGCATACTCGCGCAGTGTCATGGACGGTGCTGCAGGGCCGTGCGAATGCTGCAGACGGCGCCACAGCCGGTCGCTGAAGCGCAGAAGAGCCGCGCGGCGCAAGCTGTGAATCGCGGTAGAACCCCATTCCGAGGACGCGCTTGCTAAACGAGCTTTCCTTGTCCACATGGGGATAAGAAGCATAAGAGCTGCCAGCCCCGCCGCGGCGATCCACAGGGATAACTTCCACAGAGAGCTTATCCCTTGTGTGGACAGCAGCTTGTGGATGACAGCCCCGGCCGCACCAGCGGCTGTGGACAAGCTGCCGTGAAGCGAGCGTGCCATGGACAACAGGGAGTCCGCTGCAGAACGCAGATGTCCCGCCATTTGCCCCCAAGCCCCGCTTTCGCTTGCCGAAGGAGCGCCTGAGCCAGCTAAAGCGGAGGATGGCGCTTCGCCGCCGGAGCCGCTGTAAGCAGGTGTCGGCTCGAATGGTACCCATCCGACGGAAGGAAAATACACTTCTGCCCAAGAGTGTGCATCTTTTTGCCGCACCTGTACCGTATACCGCTCGCTGCCTTCCTCTCCGTCAACCGCAAGAATCTCACCGGGGGTGAATCCCTTGACCCAGCGGGCAGGTACGCCGACGGATCGAAGGAGCACCACCATGGCGCTTGAAAAATGGTCACAATACCCGGTTTTTTGCTCAAACAAAAACCGGTCAACCACATCTTCCTTTCCTTGCACCGTCCGGGTTTCTAACAGACTATAAGCGTAATGTTCGCGCAGATAGCGCTCAATGGCAACTGCTTTAGCGTATGCAGAGGACTCCTGGGCCACGATGCTCGCTGCAAGCTGCTTTACCCGCTCCGGAAGCGTACCCGGCAGATGCAGAAACCGCTCTTCGATCTCGGAAGGATATGATGTGTGCGAATCCGTCATTAGAGCCAAAGCCGTCCGGTCCGCCGGGATCAGCGACTCGATCTCATATTCGGCCAAAGGATCTGACCTGACAGGAAGCGTGATACGATCAGACCAAAGCTGTCTCCAGATCCCATCCGTGGAAATAGGCTGCCCTTGGACAGATTGCAGCGACACCACCCGGATAAGCTCGCCACCGGCAAACAGCTGCCGGGTTAAGCTTTCATCCTGGATCCGGATCGTTTGCTTCACGGGCACATAGTATGAATGCTCAGCAGCCGTAGCCGTGTCCCATCCGGGGGGATCGGCCAAGTACTGCACCATACGGCTATCCGGCTGGATCCACCCTTGCCCGGTGTAATAGCTCTTCGCCTCTCCCCGCCAGTAGGTGAGCCTTGGGGTCACAGCCACAAAGGCAGGGCTTTCATCAAGCTGCAGCGGCTGTCCGAGCCGGGTATCATCCGAGCCGTAGCCTGTCCGCCCGGCCTGAGCCGCACCTGCGGTATGCCTTTGGTCCCAGACTTCACTGCGGAACCGTTCCTCGAACGCCCGAATGTACCGTGACCAGTCGAGCTCCCGCATCTCCTGCGGGTGGAGCAGTGTTCCAAGCCAGCCCGCGGTCAGACAGGCAGCAGCCAGCAGCAATCCGGCCAGCGGAGCGGCAGAGCCTTGCAGCGCAGCATCCCGCGCCGCAGGCTCATAGGTTTCGGAAGAAGAGTCAGCCGCCTCCAACCGCCAATAAATCCACCGTCCCTGCTGAAGCATCCCTTGAAGCAGCAGGCTGATCCCCGTGCATCGCAGAACGGCCGGGAACATATCGATGGCAAAGACCCATTGAATGAACACCAGATAGAAGAGCGTCATCCCCCAAAACCACAGCACCTGCCGCCGCTCGAGCACAAACGATTGCAGCACGGAGATGAAGAATGCCCAGCCCGTCATAAACAGCAGAGTACGCGTTGCCGGTTCCCAAGCGGCCAGATTGCCTTCCAATCCTTCCGCCGCATCAATCCGCAGCTCATGCCCGAAGTTCGCCCACCAGTCCAGGGAGGGAAGTGCATGTCCGTTGTGCAGCCAAGCCGTCGTCCCGACAATCCACAACACCTTGACCGGCCAGATCGCCCAACCGGGCAGTCGGAGCGTATCCACGGCCACCAGAAGCATAAACGTAATTGCGAACGGCATAATCGAGGACACCTCGGTGATTTCCGAGAGCCGGTGCAGCGGATAGAGCCATTCCAGCAGCAGCAGGAGCAGTACTGCGCTGAGCGCAGCATCGGCCGCCCAAGACGTAGGGGCGGCGGTCCGCTTGATCGCAGCGTTCCCAGCTGCGGCTTGCTTAGGTGCCGGATACGGCATGGCCGGCACCTCCCTTCGATGGCGGCGCGGTCAGACCGCCCGCTGACACCAGCGTCACGCGGCAGCCGAGCGACTTAAGCTGCCGCATCCACGCGTGCACGGGCCCTGGCAGCGCCCCCGGCCCGTGCACGAAGACGACGCGCACGGCGCCCCGCGGCAGGCGGCGCAAAGCCGCGGCCAGCTGCGCATCGGCTCGGGCAGTGACGAGCGTGACCGCCCCGCCGCCGGCGTGCCGGGCCTCGCGCAGCGCGAGCTCGGCGAAGGCTTCGGGGCGGGCTCCGCCCCGCGGCACCGCCGCCAGCAGCTGCAGCAGCTCGCCAAGGCGCTCACGCCCCCGCGCCTCCGCCGCGCTCCCTTGCCCGTCGCTGACGGCAAGGCGCACGCTTCCGCCCAGCTCGAGCCCTCGCCGGGCGATGCCCGCCGCAGCCTCCATCGCCGCCGCAAGCGCAGGATCCGCCCATAGGGCGGCTCCCGCACTCTCCCCGGCTCCGGCCGCGTCTAACACCACGAGCTGCCTCACAACGGCCGGCAGCTCCGTCTCTTTCGCGCGCAGCTCGCCCGTGCGCGCGCTGCTGCGCCAGTGAATCCGCCTCAGCGGATCCCCCGGCGCATAAGGCCGCGTGCCGCTCACCTGCGTCGCGGCCTCCCAAGTCCGCGGCTGCCGCTGAGCCGGACGCGTGCCTTCCTGTCCCGCGTTCGGTTCCGCAGCCATAATCCAAGCCCGGGGCAGCACCCACAGCTGCCCCCCGCCGCCGCTCCTGCGCTCTACACGCAGGAGACCGAAGGCATCGCTAGCGCGAACCGTCAGCGCCTCACGCACATACAGCCCCCGACCGGGGAGCTCAAACCGGCAGCTCAGCTCTGCGGTACGGCCGAAGCCCGTGGTCCCCACTCCGCGCAGCGTCACCCGCTCGCCTGTACCCTGATGGACCCAACAATCCTCCAGCCGCAGCCAGACTCCAGGAGCGAATCCCGAAGCCGTCAACCGATAATGGAGAACATAAGATTCCCCCGCAAAGATGCGGAGCTCCTCCCCACGATACTTTTCTTCAAGATGTCCGCGACCCGTATCCCGCTCCACCTGAATTCCCCGTTTCACAGACCTGGTTACGAGCACAGCGTACATCAGCAAAAAAACCGAAACATACACCATAAACCAAGCCGTTCTCCCACCCCAGGACAACGCCCACCACCCCATGGCTCCCAAGAAACCGACCATGCCCAAAAGGACCACCGCACTGCGCATCACCTCATCCTCCGCCCTTCTCAGCCTGCCGCGTGCCTGCGTACCGGCACTGGCGCTGCGGAGACGAGCCCAGCCATTACGGCTTCCGCAGTACGCCCCCCCAGAAGGGCCGAGGAGGATAACATCAACCGATGAGCAAGAACCAATACGCTCAGCTCTTTAACATCATCAGGAATGACGTACCTTCGGCCCTGCAGGAACGCCTGAGCTTGGGAGGCCCGCATCAGCGCAATCGAAGCGCGCGGACTTGCTCCAAGCGTCACGTCCGGATGACTCCTCGTCGCCGTCGTCAGCCCCACGATATACTGCTTTATTGTCTCATCCACATGAACGGTCCTCACTTCTCTTTGCAGTTCTGTAAATTCCTCCTGAAGAACAACCGTACGGATGCGGGACAGCGGGAACGCCTCTTCCATTCGGCTGAGCATCTCCACCTCATCGCGAGCGTCAGGATAGCCAAGATGAAGCTTCAGCAAAAACCGGTCCAGCTGCGCCTCCGGCAGCGGGAACGTGCCTTCGAAGTCAACGGGATTTTGCGTCGCCAAGATAAAGAACGGCTCCGGCAGCGGATACGTCGTTCCATCGACTGTCACCCGCTTCTCCTCCATCGCCTCCAGCATGGCCGCCTGCGTCCGCGGCGAAGAACGGTTGAGCTCGTCGGCCAGCACAATGTTTGCCAGAAGCGGCCCAGGACGAAACTCAAATTCGGCGGTCCTCTGGTTATAGACCGAGACCCCTGTCAGATCGGACGGCAGCAGATCCGGGGTACATTGAATACGCTTGAAGCTGCTGTCAATGGTCCTGCCGAGCGCGCGGACGAGCATCGTTTTGCCGACGCCCGGCACATCCTCCAGCAGGACGTGGCCGCCGCAGAGCATCGCCACGAGCATCTTCTCGATCACATTCCTTTTTCCTACAATAACCTTCTCCACTTGATATACAATACGTTCCAACACCGTTTGCGGCGAATCCGCTTGAACAGAGGGCGTCGTCATTCTCCAAAACCTCCCGAAAGTTTTGGCAAGCCGGAAGCGCCTCAGCATCGGTTATGACTCTTTCTTTTCTACCTTTTCCGCTGGACTTCCCCGTCTTGCAATCTATGTTTCTAGTATGTCCGGGATTCAGAATTTTTAGACGATCACGCCGTCCCTTTCAGATTTTGATAGAACCCCAACCAGCTTCCGTATCGCCCGGAAAAAGAGATTTGCACTTCCGCCGTTCCCGGATCCGTCTCAGCGGTGTAAGCCGTCACCCGGCCGCCGAACAGCTCCAACGTTTTGCGCAGCGGAACATACAGTACGCCGTCCTTTACTTCCATCTCGGGCAGAGAAATCGATTGCGGCTCCTCAGCTGGACGCTGGACGCGAAGTTCTCTAAGCGCAAGATCGTATTCCGCCTTGTAAAGCCCCCTGCTCACGGAGGCCGTCCGTGTCTCCTCGTTCCACTCCACCCTACCTCCCATCAACGAGGAGAGCTGACGAATCGGAACCGAATAATACCCCTCCCGATAAATAAACTCCGGCCTCGCCAAGCTGACGTCCGCTCTTTCCGCCCGCAGCCGAAGCCGCTCCGGACCAGGCGCCGGCCCCGAATCGGCAACCAGCGTCTGTGGGGCCTGACGAATGTCCAGCTTATCGGACCACTGGGTTCCACGTTCCCTTGAAGCTACCGCCAGTTGTTCGTATTGACCCATGCTCACGGCACGCGGCCGCTTCGGTTTGCTCACCGAGAATTGGACAGGCTTCACGTCTGGCGAAAGCGACGCAAAGGTATAGCCTTTCTCTTTAAACAGCCGGATGATCCTCGGCAGCGCTTTGATTGTCTCTTCATGCCCCGCTTTGTCATGCATCAGCACGATCGCTTCGTGACGGAATGGCCCTTTCTCCACCGTACGGTAAATGCTCTCCGCCGTCATGCCGGGCCTTCGCGCATCCTCGCTGTCGATATTCCAATCGTGTACCACATATCCTGCGAGACTTAAATAATGATAATAGAATGCGTCGAAATTCCCGAATGTCCCACCGGGCGCACGCAGCAAACGAGGCCGCTCCCCTGTTGCAGCTGCCAGCACATCCTCCGTCTTCAGCACCTGCTCCCAGAACCCGCTAAAATCGGAATAAAGCTCCTTATATCTATGATTATAGGTGTGGTTGCCGAGAGCATGCCCTTCTTCCACAATGCGCCGCACGATCTCCGGCCGCGCTTCGGCCTGTTCACCCAGCACGAAGAAGGTCGCCTCCACCCCCTCATCCCGCAAAATATCCAGCACCTTCGGCGTCAGCTTGCTTGGTCCATCATCAAAAGTCAAATACACCGTAGCATTCTCCGGCACGGAATACGTTCTTTCAGCTTCCATCCGTTTGCCGGCTTTAAGCTGCGCGAATACCGCCTCTTGATCTCCATAACTACTTTCTGAAGCACCTGCTATATTCGGAGAGCTCGTAAACATCAGCATCAAGCAAAGCCATCGCAAGATAACCGGTACAACTCTGCTGCAGCCAAAAGTACGTGTTTCGCGCATCATGAGCAACTCCTCCATAAAATCTATTAAAAACTACGTTATAGACTATATGGGAGAAGCATTCTGAATATGACCCTAAAGCAGCATACGGAAGCTATTAAGAAAACAATATTCGATATAGATATCCTGTCCTCAATATCCAACATCAACGAAGAGGCAGAGAACCAGTCTGCTCTCACGGAAGAACTGGCCGCGTATGATGCAGGAAATTAGCAATAACGCCAAGCTGCTGGAGAAAATGAGCGCAGATACCCTTAAAGGCAACAACCAAACATGACCTGACAAAGAAGTCCCAATGACGGAAACCATCATCGGGACTTCTATTAATGCGGGTAAGAGATCGGGTCTATAACGGTGGCATGCGTCGTCAGCAGGCTTGAAGCTAAGGATGAAGCGGCCCACCAGGGAGAACTTCACCAGCTCGTAAGAATCGATGAGTCCGCTATCCATATATTCACCCACTAGTTTGCTTCAACATTTATCCTTCGACATCGTCTGTCATGCGTAACGTTCACTAATCTCCTGTATCAACGATTCATTGACATTGGCGTTCTCGCAGCATCGGACGAGCCGGTTACCTTACACCGGCTTCCACCGCAGGGATGGCATTTTCTGTTTTTGCAGCAGATCCCCGTCTCTCCATCTCCGTTACTGCACTAATATTAATCAATGCCATACAGCACGACAAGCTTTAATGGACCAGATCACTGGTGTAGAAATATAGAAGGGCAGTGGATTAAACCACTGCCCTTCTATATTTCATTCAGCTCAAGTTCTAGTAGCTGCCGGATAACAATTTACCAGCATTAGGTACGACCGTCTTCAAATTCAGCATTTTCAGGATTTGATACACAGTCGAGGTAGCGGCCGTAAGAACCGGGATCCCCAGCCGGTTCTCCACCTCCTGAACGGCAGGAAGCGATGGCATTTGCACGCAAGCGGAAAGCACCACCGCATCCGCGTCTTGAATGTTCAGCCTTTGGGCGATATCAATTAAATTCATCGGATCAAGTCTGCCCACCTCAAGATTATCAGCCACTTCTAAGCTGATTGAATCCAGCACCTGGATATCGTACGATTCGATGTATTCGATCACCGTTTGGGTAAGGGGCTTCATATAAGGAGTTACGATGGATATTTTTTTGGCCCCCATAATTTTAAGCCCTTCGATTAATGCGCCGGCGCTGCTGATGGTCGCTATCATATCTCCCGCTTGCTCCGTTGCGTTCGTTAATTTAATTTCTGAAGAAACATGGTAACCCGGTCCTTGGCACATGATCGCAACCAGGCAGGCATAAGCCAATACGTCACAGCGGGCATCTGATAATTCAACGGCACAGCGCACGCTTTCGTGATCCATTTTCGTCAGTTCTTCCTTAGTCACATGCTTCATGCGCATCCGGCTGGAATGAAAGGTGAATTGCTCCGGCTCGATCTGTGATCGGCTGCGCAGCATTTCCGGTATTTCCGTTTCCATCGTCGTGTTTGAACTGGGGACGATCAGTCCCACTCGGTAAGCTTGCTGCAAAGATGAACACCCCTTTTGGTTAATTTGCAATGGTTCTTCCCATTACAACTGAATGAACTTCGGTGTGGAATATCGTTTTCACTGGCACAGCAGTGAGATCAAATATATGTATTACTATAAATTTGTGATAGAAATGATTGCATATACCGCACTTGTGCTCTGCTGCTGTAGTTTCCACACCCATAAATTTAGTTGGAATACAGGCTCAGGACGGAATCTTTGATCATCATATAATGATGATGGTACACCCCCTTTCAAAGCTTCATCCTATGAGTCATGCACTTCCTTGAGATGGTTTGTGCATCAATTCAATTGCTTTTCAATAAATGAGAGGATATTCCACGGTGTTCATATGCTAATGCTTAATACAATTACAATTGAACCAAACTTACCAAACATGATAAAACAAATAAAAAGTATATTAATTACCCTTAATTAAACTTACCAATCTTATTCATTCTTATCATATTTAATGGTATTATAAGACAATGACACAAACTCGTCAACCAAACTTTCGGATAAAACTTAATTTTTTGAAAATTATGTTTAGACCTTTTGCCTAATTATTAATATAAAAAAAATGTATAAATAAAGCTTATATCATACATACTCCGCCACTCTCGGCCCAGTACGTTCAATGCTTTAGCTTAGTAAATTTACAAAAGCAGGCTTATCATTTACAATAAAAATAAGTTTTGTTATCTTTGTGTAGACTTGATAATTTTGTATATATTCAAACAACTTGATTTAACAGAAAAGGATGAATGAAAGGTGAAATTATTAAATATTTCCGATGCCGCCAAACTGTTGGGGATTTCAGCAAGCACATTGCGAAGAATAGAACAAGACGGTGTAGTTGAAGGGTACGGATTAAAAGTAATTTATACTCCCGGTGGACAGAGAAGGTATCTGTTGGATGAAATACAGCAATTGTACACCCAACAGGGTTTTTCCGGACAAATTGGATTTGGCAATAAACCAGCCCTGCTCATTCGCGACCTCACCTTGGCCTTCACCGATCCCAATTCCAAATTGTCTATTCAATTAAACGAACAGATTGAAGCGACCAAGAAACTCGTCACGGCATCAATCGCCAATCATATTCCTGTGATATTCAGCAAGACCATCTACGATCCAGCGAATAAATTTTCCCTGTTATGGGGGCAAAAGTTCCCGTCTTTGCATGTGTTGGATCGAAACAGCGCTTGGGTGAAAACCCACCCGGATCTCGATAATTTCACTTATGATTTGGTCAATACCACTGTTCATATCACGGATTACTATTGCTCACCGGTTGAGGAATTTCTCAAACAAAGAGAGATTGATACCGTGATATTGGCTGGAACCACGACTAGCGGAAGCATTCGCGCAACAGCCGTGGAGTCTTTAGAGCGAGGCTATCATGTGATCGTAGCCGAAGAAGCGGTTGGAGACCGAACTGAAACGATTCAAAATACGGCACTACTCGATTTAAATGCACGGTATGCCGATGTTGTGAATGTGGACCGGATTATCAAATACATGAACGAACTATAAAGCTGCAGGTTCACGCAACTATTATAAAAAATTACCGTTATACGGTCGTATACCGGAACACCGCAAAACCTGAATCACAGGCTTTGCGGTGTTTTTAATTAGATCATTTGATGAACCTTTGCCCATCATGAAGACCCTCTCCATTATTATGTAAATAAACATAATATAAAATTAACAAACCCTTATTTATGTTGAATTATTTACAATGTCAATGACATAAAGTTAGCTTAGTATACTTAAAATTAAACTAGATTGACTATTTATTCCATTCATTATTAACATGGGGAGTAAGTGGTTATTAATGAGATGTGGTTTAGCTCTGCGAAGAACAGAGGCTGAGAGTCCAAGATTTTTTTCGTGAGGGATATCAAGAGAGTGATTTATGGAACTAGAGGCACGAACCATTGGAGGAAATTCCAGGATCAGAACAGTTATCGGCAGCCAGAAGAACGTTGGGTGGTGTGCACTGCGTTCCCCCGACTGGCCAAAAAGAATGCTTAAGTTGCCTTCACGGCCTCCAGCACTTGCTCCACATGCCCTTTTACCCTTACCTTGCGCCATTCCTTTGCTAACTTTCCTTCCTCATCGATCAGGAACGTGGAACGTACGACGCCCATGTATTCTTTGCCGTACATCTTCTTCAGCGTCCATACCCCGAACAGCTCGCATACCGTGTGGTCCGGATCGGAGAGCAGCGTGAAAGGCAGCTCGTGCTTTGCAGCAAACTTCTCATGAGATTTGGGATCGTCGGGGCTAATGCCGATGACTTCTGCATTCAATGTCTTGAACTGGCCGTTGTAATCGCGAAATTGACAAGACTCCTCCGTACACGTCGGCGTCATATCTTTCGGATAGAAATAAATAACGACCTTCCGGCCGCGGTACTGCTCCAGCGAGACTTGTTCCCCTCCACCGGCTTGAAGCGTAAAATTAGGGACGACTTGCCCCACTTCAATGGATGACATTACTAATTCCTCCTCATATATTGATACAAACATAATACAATCATGCTCTGCCATACTCAACTCATTCAGTGCAGCAGGTCACATTCCCACTATCAACAGCAGGGCGGTTGAACGAACCTATTGTCCGTTCAACCGCCCTAAATGATAACCTTATGATCCCGCTCCCCTGTACCGCTTCACTCCGTAATTCCATACCGTCAACCCGATGGTCAAGAAGACAACTCCCACAAGCGGAGTCAGCAAAGCGAAAGAGCCCCAATTGACCCGATCCAGGAAATACGCCGCGGGATAAAAGCCTACGAACCCGAACGGCAGCACCCAGGTCAGCATAATATTGATCAGCCGATTATAGATCGTCATCGGATAGCGACCGTAGTTCTGCAAATTCCACAGCATTGCCGTGATGCCGGTCGGTGAATCCGAGAAGAATGACAATGCAGTGAAAAAGATATAGATGCCCCCGTAAATCATCATCGATCCTGCGACAAGCAGCACAAACACCAACGGATCGTACCACATCATTCCAAGATCCAGCTGAGTCCAGGAGTAGCCCATGATGATCATGCCGACTAAGGCGCTGAACAAAGAAGAGGGGTCCATATTTTCCAGCATCAGCTGCACGAGATTATGTGCCGGACGCGTCAAAATCCGGTCCATTTCCCCTTTAACGATATACCGTTCACTAAAGCCCCACAGATTGAAAAAGGTAATAAACAAGCCATACGGCACCATAAAATAGCCGTAGATAAACAAGATTTGCTGCTGGTTCCATTCGCCGATCGCAGCCGTATGCTGAAACACAACCAGAATGAAGAAGAGATTCAACCCGTTAAACAGCAGGTCCGACACCACCTCCATCCAGAAGTCGGAACGGTAGGTCAGCCGGATTTTCATATAATTTTTCAAGTAATCGATCAAGAGTCCTGCATAAAACATCATGCCCTCAACCCCCCTGCACAAACAGGCGCAACCGCGCGCTGCGCCAGAGTACAAACAGCGGAAGCGTGAGAAGCAGGAACCAGAGAATCTGCGTTCCGAACACACCGTACACCGCGCTTCCCGTCACCTTCCCTGTGAACACGGATCCCGGCAAATAGGTAATCGCCGGGAACGGCAGCAGCTTCATCAGTCCCTCCGCCCATCCGGGGAAGAACGAGATCGGCACGACTAGACCGGAGAATAGGTCGACAGCCACCCGTTTCATGCGCATCAAGCCTTCATTATTTTCAAGGAAAAATGCACACAGCCCGGTAATAATATTAATCTGCGAATTAATCAGGAAGCTGAAGAACAGCATGGCAAGAAAAACAAGCCAAACCTTGGGGTCCGTCGGCAGACTTACGGGAAACAGCAGCGAAACGATCGCCATCCCGGGAACAGAAAACAACAGCAGACGAAACAAGCCTTCGCCGAGACCCTGCATCATTTTGACAATAATATAATTGTATGGACGGATGAACTGAATAGCCACGCTGCCGTCTTTAATTTCATTGGCGATTTCTCTATCCAGGTTGTTAAAATAAAACGCCCGCGCCATCCACGAAACAGCCACATAAGTAGTCATTTGTGTGACGGTCATACCGCCGAGCAGCTCCTTCGTTCCGTATATCGCCTTCCATAGAAAATAGTATGCGCCAATATTAAGAGCATAAATAATAATTCCGCTGTAATAATTGACTCGGTAGGCAAGCATCATAAGAAACCGGATACGGATAATGTCCAGATAAGCGCTAGACATGCAGGGTCACTTCCCGTTCCGCTTGATCTTTTTGCTCCGGCCGTTTGACGTCGCTGGATCCTGTTTTGTAAATCTCGCGTACAATGTCGTCCGTATTCGTTTCGACAATCTTGATATCTTCTATGCTCATGACCCCAACGACACGGGCCAGCACTTCAGAAACACTGGTAAGCTGCTGTGGGATCCATACTTTAGCCGTCAGCTCGTTATCCAGCGACCAGTTTACTTCTAGACCACTAGTTAATTCTTTCAAGCGCTCCAGCGCCACCGGCTCCCCAAATCGCAGGATAACTTCTTTGCCTTTGCCCCAGCGCTCCTTGAGCTCCTCCAGGCCACCGTCGTAAATAATCCGACCATCATCCAGCATAATCACCCGGGAGCAGAGGGCTTCAATATCCTGAAGATCGTGCGTCGTAAGCAGGATGGTTGTACCGAATCGCTTGTTCAACGATTTAAGAAACTCGCGGATTTCTGTTTTCACCACAATGTCCAGTCCGATCGTCGGCTCGTCCAAAAACAGAATCTGCGGATTATGGATCAACGAAGCCGCCAGCTCACAGCGCATTCGCTGCCCAAGACTCAGCTTGCGTACCGGCCGGTTCAGCAGCTCACCGAGCTCCAATCGGTCTACCAATTCGTCCAGCCGCGCCCGATAGTCGCTATCAGAAACGCGATACACCTTCTTGAGCAGCTGGAACGATTCTATGACGCCGATGTCCCACCACAGCTGGCTGCGTTGGCCAAACACGACTCCGATGCCGCGGACAAACTTTTCCCGCTCCTTATAAGGAATGTAGCCGTTCACTCGAATGTCGCCGGATGTCGGAACAAGGATGCCGGTAAGCATTTTGATTGTGGTCGATTTTCCGGCTCCATTCTCGCCGATGTAGCCGCAAATCTCCCCTTGGGGAATTTGAAAGCTAATGTCCTTGACGGCTCTGACCTGGTTATATTCCCTGTTAAATAAATCGCGAATCGCTCCTTTCAAGCCTTCGCGGTTCTTTTGTACCTTGAACTCCTTGCGGAGCTGATGCACGTCGATGGCCCAACTCATGGCACATCATTCCTCCTGTCAAAATATGCCGAAGCTTGCAGGGACAGCTCGAAACCTTTTATAATGAAATGTAATAGTTTCCTGCCCTTTCAGCGCATGATTCAGCTACGTTGTCTAATCCTATACACGTTATCATACACGAACGGCTCGTTTTGGAAAAGCGACGAACCCACAGGAAAGGATCTGGTTTCCATGGCACGTGCGATCAAACGAATAGTTATCATCGCTCTGCTTCTTTTGCTCGCAGGCATCGGCTATTATTCATATGCCTTCATAAACTTTGCAAACAATATTCAAAGACCCGATTCGACAAAATTCGGAGGACTGCATCCGAAACAGGTTGGCATGACCGATGTGAATGCTCCGCCCAAATGGGAAGGAAAAGAACGGGTCAACGTCCTTATTCTCGGTGGAGATTCCCGTGGTAAAAAGAATGAAGTCGGCCGATCCGATTCCATCATGGTCGCTTCCATCGACCCCGTGACGAAGAAGGCCCACTTGTTCTCCATTTTGCGCGACACCTACGTGAAGATACCGGGTTCTGGCAACGACCGGATTAACACAGCTTATGCGATCGGCGGACCCAATCTGTCCATGAAAACAGCCAGCGATCTGCTCGGCATTCCGATTCAGTATTATGTCATGACCGATTTCGAAGGCTTCATTGCGCTTGTGGACGCCATCGACGGCATTGAGATCGAAGTGGAAAAGGATATGCGGTATAAGGATTCCGCAGACAACCATCAGTATGACATCAACCTGAAAAAAGGGATTCAGCATCTCAATGGCGAGCAAGCGCTGCAGTACGTCCGGTTCCGTCATGACGCGCTAAGCGACTTCTCCCGCACTGAGCGTCAACGCAAATTTCTTCAGGCGGTTGCAGAGAAGATGCAGACGACGGGCTCGCTGATCCGGCTCCCTAAAATCTTAAACGGCATTGACCCTTATATCGAAACAAACTTGACCACTACCGATATGTTGAAGCTGGGCGCCCTTGCTTATGAAGCCAAAGCCGAGGGAATGGTTACCAAGCAGATTCCGCCTGCGGAGCTGCTTAGGGAAAGACGGGTCGGTGGAGCGGCCGTGCTAAGCGTAGACCGGAATAAGCTGCAATCCTACATTAAGAATCTCTTCCAAGGCCGCGATCCATACGCTCCTGAAGAGAAGTCTTCATCTCAAACCCATGAGGCTATCGGCAATAACGGGAGCGCCGGGACAGGATCATTGAAAAAACAATAAATAGGTTTCGATAGACGGGAAGCTTCGGCTTCCTGTTTTTTGTAGCACCAACGCTTGGAATGGATTGGATATGAAATGAGCGATACAATAGAATTGTTTATTATTGTGCGTTTACCGACAAGCCGTTTAACAGAGAGGATTGATAGTCATGACTCACCCATCCGATTACGGGAAACATAGATCCCGCTCCGAACGATTATATAAGGAAGCTTTGGAACATATTGTCGGCGGGGTGAACAGCCCGTCGAGGTCATTCAAAGCGGTTGGTGGCGGGGCGCCCGTCTTTATGAAGCGCGGCAAGGGAGCTTATTTCTGGGACGAGGACGATAACCGTTACATCGATTATTTGGCTGCCTATGGACCGATCATCCTCGGCCATGCTCATCCTCACGTAACGGAAGCCATTTGTCGTGCCGCGGAGAACGGCACGCTGTACGGGACCCCGACAGAGCTTGAAATCGAATTCGCCCGCATGCTGAAGGCAGCCATCCCCTCGATGGACAAAGTGCGCTTCGTCAATTCGGGCACAGAGGCCGTCATGACGACGATCCGTGTAGCCCGCGCTTATACGGGCCGCAATAAAATCGTCAAGTTCGCCGGCTGCTATCACGGCCACTCCGATTTAGTGCTAGTCGCTGCAGGCTCTGGCCCGTCCACGCTCGGGATCCCGGACAGCGCCGGCATTCCGGTGAGCATCGCGCACGAGGTGATCACCGTGCCGTACAACAATGTCGAAGCGCTCGAGGAAGCTCTTGCGCGCTGGGGAAATGACGTGGCCGCAGTAATGGTTGAGCCCATCGTGGGCAATTTCGGCATGGTCATGCCGAAGCCGGGCTTTCTCGAGGGACTTTGCTCGGCCGCCCGCCGCAACGGCTCTCTCGTCATCTATGACGAGGTCATCACCGCGTTCCGCTTCCACTACGGATCGGCGCAAACCTTTGACGGGCTGCCTCCGGGAACAGATTATGCAGCCATTGAGCCCGACCTGACGGCCTTGGGCAAAATCATCGGCGGCGGTCTGCCGATCGGAGCCTATGGGGGCCGTCAAGACATCATGTCGCAGGTGGCGCCTCTAGGACCGGCTTATCAAGCCGGTACGATGGCGGGCAACCCTGCATCGATCTCTGCAGGCATCGCATGCCTGCAGGCGTTGCAGGAGCCCGGCACGTATACCCTGCTGGACAAGCTGGGAGCGGCTCTCGAGGCTGGCCTGACGGCTGCTGCCGGCAAGCATGGCATCGCACTCACGGTCAACCGCATTCGCGGCGCACTATCTACGCACTTCTGCAGCCATCCGGTGACCGATTACGAGGAAGCTCAGGCTACGGACGGCGAACTGTTTGCGCAATTTTTCCGATTCATGCTGGAAGAAGGCATCTGTCTCGCTCCTTCTAAATATGAAGCGTGGTTTATGACCACCGCACATACCGATTCCGATATCGCATATACCATACAAGCGGCAGAACGCGCTTTTGCCCGCATGGTGTAAGTCGAATTCGAAGTGACAATAAATTCCGTTTATCACCCAAATCACGAACTATTATCAGATTCCGGTAATAGTTCGTTCGTTTTTTTAAATCCCTATAACAGAGCCAAAAGTCTGCCTTTATTCACCAGTTATGCAAAATAGGCAGCGCTTTCATATGTTTAAATACCGGAATGTTCTATTGTATAGCAGGCCATTTCATGTTATTCTATAACTACTTTTGAAACTAAATAATCTCGGCTAAATGTAAGGTTTTCATCATGATAGCCATGAAGATATGCGCTCATTTGGTTGATTTGGGCACATTTATTTTTTTATTATTGCCCTGTTTTGCGCTTCTTCGAAAGAAACGAAAAAACGTCAACGTAGTTAATTATGCAGAATAAATGTATTTTTATTCACTGTGTTGCCCGTTGGCTCAAGACACTTTCTTTCAGCTGCATGACCAAGCCTTAATGTTAGGACGAACCCGAATTTTATCTATCAGGGAGGTGACGGTCAGCCTGCTGACCACGAGAATGAACGAAATTATGCGTAATGAAGGCCGCTTTCAGAACCTGTTGGCCACCGAACATGATAGCTGCGGCATCATTTGTATTGTAGAAAAAAACGGGTCCCCTTCCCGCGACAACATCCAAAAGACGATAGATGCCCTTGTAAAAATGGAACATCGTTCAGGTTTTATTAATGGCGAAGGCGATGGCTGCGGTATTTTGACGGACATTCCTAGAGCGCTTTGGGAGAAAAAACTGACGGATGCCGGCTTGGACGGCAAGCTCGCTTACGATGAGCGCTTTTCCGTTGCTCATATTTTCGTTCCACGCAAGTTGGATATTTCGGCTGCTGACATGCAAAAGGGCATTCGTGAACTGTTCGCCCAGTACCAAGTCAGCATTCTTCTAGAGCAAGAGAACCAAGTCGACAGCAGCGTACTCGGCCCGAACGGCCGTAACGATGAACCGACCTTCTGGCAAATCGTAGGTCTTTGCGACAAGCAGGAAGTGAAGGTGGCAGACCACCTGTTTGAACTGCATGTTGCGATCGAAGCGAAATACACTGTGCACGTGGCTACGCTCAGCAACGTAACGGCAGCCTATAAGGTGATGGGTGCCGCCAGCATTTTGCCTAAATACTTTAACGATACTCGTGACCCTCTGTTTGCAGCCCAAGTTACCATCGGCCATAACCGCTACTCCACGAACACACAATCAAGCTTTTTCCGCGTTCAACCATTCTCTTTGCTCGGCCATAACGGCGAGATCAATACAGTCAAGAAACTGCGTTTAGAAGCCGATATGGTCGGCGTACCGCTCGTAGACGGCGGCAGCGATTCCCAAGATATGAACCGTACGATTGAAACGTTCATCCACCGCTTTGGTCTTAGCCTGTTCGAAGCGATGGAAGTCGTATTCCCTCCAATTTTGAACGAAATGAAGCTGTACCGTCCAGAGCTTCAGGATCTTTATGTTTACTATCGCCAAACTTGGGGTCATTATGCACAAGGTCCGGCCGGGATCGTGTCCCGTTACGGCAACGAATGCATTTTCAGCGTAGACGCGCTCGGTCTTCGTCCGGTCTGGATGGTAGAAAGCGATACGTCTCTTTATTTCTCCTCCGAGCAAGGCGTGATCACCGTAGGCGAGATGGTAGCCGATCCGAAGCCGATTGCACCAGGTGAAAAAATCGGTGTCGTACTGACGCCGGGAGAGCATGTGCAGGTTATTCCGTACCATCAAGTACAAGACACCGTGCTGGAGCGCGCTCAAGCACGCATTGGCTTCGAAGGCCTGCGCAAGCATTTGAATAACGAAGTGCCGTCGATAGAAGCTGCTCTTGTAGCTGACATTACGCCGACAGATGCGCTTTACAGCTCCTTCGGCTGGGACCGTGACGGCATTCAGATGATCGAGACCACAGCCCAAACCGGCGCAGAGCCGATCCGTTCCCTTGGACACGATAGCCCGCATGCCGCTCTGAATCCGGAGCGTCAGAACATTCCGGACTTCATTAAAGAGAGCGTAGCTGTCGTTACGAACCCTGCCATCGACCGTGACCGTGAAATGGAGCATTTCTCCACCCGTGTCGTGGTAGGCCCTCGCCCTGCCCTGTACGGTCAGCCGGACGAACGTCTCCGCATCGAGCTGCTTTATCCGGTTGTACTCGAAGGCAGCAACGGCGCCGACTCTTTGACTGAATTGAAGCAGCCTAGCTTTGAACAGCTCGTGGCTATGTTCGGTGCTCAGAACGGCGATGCCGTAACGACGCTCTCCACAACGTTTGCCCGCGGCACTTCGCTTGAAGAAGCACTTGATAGGCTCGGTGCAGACGCTGTGCAAGCTGTCCGTAACGGTGCCATGCTGCTGGTCCTGGATGACAGCCAGGCGCATCAGAATGACCTTTTATGGATGGATCCGCATCTTGCGGTATCCAAAGTGGATATTGCCTTGAGAGCTGAGAAACTCGGGTACGGCGACAACCTGCGCCGTCAAACGACGCTCGTGCTGCGCAGTGGCTCTATCCGTAACCTGCATGACATCGCGGTAGCCTGTGGTTTGGGTGCTGATGTATTGTCTCCTTACATCATGTTTACAACGGCTTCCTCCAAGGACGGAGCCCCGGCTGCACGCAAGGTGTTCACCGCTTTGATGAAAGGCTTGGAGAAGGTCATCTCCACCATCGGTACACATGAGCTTCGCGGCTATACCCGCTTCTTCTCCTCCATTGGACTGAAGCCGGAGCTTGCTGAAGTGCTGGATATCGTCAACTACCTGGGCAGCGATAACGCGGGTACCGGCTTTGCCGAGCTCGAAGCAGATGCGGAAGCCCGTCATAACGATTATACGAATCCGAAGGCCAAAGCGGCACGCAACTTCCGCTTCTTCCAACGGATGTGGAAAGCCCTGGGAGACGCTGCCTCCGGTACAGCTCCTTACTCGGACTATCGCGACAAGCTGCGCGAAGAGGAAAAGAAAAACCCGATTTCGATCCGTCACGTTGCCGATTTCAACTTTGAGAAAGCTCTTGCTGAAGGCCGCAAGCCATTGGATCCTTCACAAGTGAATATCGGTATCGGCGGTCACGATTTGCCTATGCTTATTTCTTCCATGTCCTTCGGTTCGCAGAACGAAACGGCATTCCGTGCTTACGCGGAAGCTGGCGAGCGGCTGAACATGGTAACGATGAACGGCGAAGGCGGCGAGATCAAAGACATGCTCGGCCGCTACAAGCGGACTCGCGGCGCGCAAGTGGCGTCCGGCCGTTTCGGTGTGAACGTAGAGCTTGCGAACGCCGTAGCCTTCCTGGAAATCAAAATCGGCCAAGGCGCGAAGCCGGGCGAAGGCGGTCATCTGCCAGGTTCGAAAGTAACGGCTAAAATCGCCGCAGCAAGGAATGCTACCATTGGTTCCGATCTGATTTCGCCATCCAACAACCATGATATTTATTCGATAGAGGACTTGGCGCAAATTATTTCCGAGCTGAAGGAAGCAAGCGGACGTAAGGCGCAAATCATTGTTAAAATTCCAGTTGTGCCAGGTATCGGTACGATTGCTGTAGGTGTTGCCAAAGCAGGTGCGGACGTCATTACGCTGTCCGGTTTTGACGGCGGTACAGGCGCGGCACGGATCCACTCCCTCACGCATGTGGGACTTCCTACGGAAATCGGCACGAAGCTCGCTCACCTCGCGCTGATCGATGCCGGTCTGCGTCATAAGGTTGAGCTTTGGTCCGACGGCGGTATGAAATCCGGTGCGGACGTTGTGAAAATGTTTATGCTCGGCGCGAACCGCGTCGGCTTCGGTTCCATCGCGATGCAATCGATCGGCTGTACGACCTGCCGCGGCTGTCACTTGGATACTTGCCACGTAGGTATCGCAACGCAAATCGACTCGATGGAAGAGGCTGAAGAGAAAGGCCTGCGCCGCTTCGTGCCTCGTGTGTACGATACGGCTGTAGAATCGCTTGTCCGCTTGTTCGGCGGAATCGGCGAAGAGATTCGCGAAATTGTCGCTCAACTAGGCTTCAAGGATGCACAGGAGCTGGTAGGGCGTTCCGATCTGCTGCATCAAACCAGCCATCTGGAGCGGATCGATCTCTCCGATCTGCTTCGTCCGGCTCCGATTTCCTTCGCTGCGGCGAAAGAAGCTGAATTCGAAGTCGCTGCCGCAGTATCCTCGGATATCCGTATCGCTGCAGGCGCGGAGGGCCAGGAGTTCTTCCCGGATGCCGTTTCCTTCCAGGCTCCGGTAGAGCGCAAGTGGAGCAAGGTAGACGCGGAATCCCGTATCTTGGGAAGCCGATATGCAAGCCATCGCGTAAGAGACCGTTTCGACGGCAGCTACGACGAGCTTCCTCCGGTCAACATTACGATGACCGATGGTTCCGTACCGGGTAACGGACTTGCGGCCTTTAACGCCCGCGGCGTAGATATTACGGTTCACGGCGGCGCGGAAGACGGGGTCGGCAAAATGTCGCTCGGCGGTAAGGTCTCCATCCTGAAATCACCGAGCAAGCACAAGCAGTTCATTAACGGCTCCGTGGGTAAATCATTCGGCTATGGTGCACAGAAAGGCTTGTTCCTGATTCAAGGAAGTGCCGACACGCGCGCTTGTATCCGTTTCTCAGGCGCCGATGTCGTATTCGGCGGTGAGATCACGTCCCCGCTTCGCGATGAACTGGGCGGTCTGGCTGCTCGCGCGAACCTCAAAGGCTTCGCGTTCGAGTATATGACGAATGGCCGTGCTGTCGTTCTCGGCGATCCGGGTCCGTGGATTTGCGCAGGGATGACCGGTGGTGTGATCTATCAGCGTCTTGTTCCTGAGATGGGACTGGATCAAGCGGCGATTGAACGCCGTGTTGCCAAAGGCGCAAAAGTCAAAATCGAAGCCGTTGGTCCGCAAAGCATCAAGGATCTGAACGAGCTGCTTGGCGCCTACCGTGATGCACTTGCCGCATCTGGTCAACCGGAAGCCGCTGCGACGATCGAAAACCTGCTGAATAACCTTCAGTCGAACTTCGTACGCATCGCACCGGTGGGTCTGCAAGCCGATCAATCGGTAGCTACCGAGTAAGATATATAAAGTAGCAAAACCCTCAGAGCTGAAAGCCCTGGGGGTTTTTTATGGTGTTTATATTTAATTATGGAAATATTCAACTCCACCAAAATCTTATGTCTTTAACAAACAGGCCCTCGCTTTTCATGCTGCGGCATGAAAGAGAAGGGCTTGTTTTACTTTTGAAATCAGCCTTTGGCGGCGCGGTAAGCTTCGATATACTGTGCCGCTTTTTTGGCCACCAGACTGTAATCTCCTGCTTTTACGGCATCTGTAGTCAAGTCGGAGCCAATACCGACCGCTACGGCGCCGGCTTTGATCCATTCGCCCAAATTGCTGAGCGACACGCCGCCCGTCGGCATCACATTGGCCTGCGGCAGCGGACCTTTGATCGCTTTAATCATCGAAGGCGAATACAAATTGCCCGGGAACAGCTTCACCACGTCGACTCCCAGCTCAAGCGCCCGCTGAATCTCCTGGATCGTCATGACACCCGGCAAGACTGGCACTCGGTAACGGTTGCACAGCGTGACTGTATCCGGATTGAGCGATGGCCCTACAACAAATTCAGAGCCGCTCAGAATCGCCACTCGTGCGGTTTCCGGATCCAGTACCGTACCTACGCCGATAATGGCATATTTACTCGGGTCCTGCGCCGTGCTGGAATACTTCTTCGCAAGCTTCTCGATCGCTTGCAGTGCAAACGGCACGGTCATCGTCACCTCGATAACCTTAATGCCTCCCTCGATAGCCTGTTCCGCCATCTCTACTACTTCATCGGGCGTGTCTCCGCGCAGTACCGCTACGACGCCCTCACCCACTAACTGCTGCATTAGTTTGATTTTCTTCATCCTTCACTCATCCGTCCCTTCTTCTATCTACCGCTCCACATGCTTCTCATTGTTTAAAAACGCTTCAACCTGCTCCCATGTAGGGGCGCCTTCCCAGTCACCCTCCATCTGCACGATCATGCAGCCGACGAGATTACCAAGGCGTACCGCTTCCTCCAGGCTGTATTCCTTAAGCAAACCAACGATGAATCCGGCACAGAAGCCATCTCCCGCTCCTACCGTATCGACTACCCGCTCGGCTTTGAAATAAGGCACCGAGCTAACTTGTCCTTGTTCAACAATGAACGTCTCGTCATCGCCGCCTTTGACGATAGATACCGCCCGAAGCTTACTTAGATGACCGACGATTTCGTCGAAGCTCTCCGTTTGGTACAGCAGCTTTAGCTCGTCCAGACCCGGCAGGAAATAGTCTGCTTCCTTGGCTAGCTCCAGCAGCACCTCACGTGCTTCCTCAAGCGACCACAGCTTCAGCCGTAGGTTCGGGTCAAAACACACCTTCACCCCATGCTTGCGGGCCAAACGGATCGCTTCCTTAACCGCCTCGCGGCAGGTTGAACTGAGTGCCGGCGTAATGCCCGTCACGTGCAAAAATTTTGCCTGCTTGATGTATTCCTCGTCCAGATGCTCCGGTCCCAGTGTACTGGCCGCTGATCCTTTACGATAATAGTAAACCGAGGGCTTGCCCGAAACATCCTCACGCAGCATTAATCCCGTTGGAGCTTCCGGTGTCAGCTCTGCACGGGAAACATCCACGCCTTCGCCGCGGATTCTCTTCAGAATCATGCGGCCGAACGGATCCTTTCCCAGGCGGCTGAACCAGCCGGCCCGGTGACCAAGCCGGGATATACCCATCGCCAAATTACCCTCTGCACCGCCAAACATCCCCTGAAATTGCTGAGCGTATTCGATGCCTTTGGGGTTCTCCGGTATCATCAGCGCCATTGACTCTCCAAAGGTAATCACTTCAGGTTGAAACATCTGTGAAGTTCCGGTTTGTCTGCTCATGCTCATTATCTAGTCATCCACCCTCCGTCCACGCACAACACGTGACCGCTCATATAGTCGGAAGCTTGCGAAGCCAAGAAAACAACAGGGCCCTGCAGGTCTTCCGGTGTACCCCACCTTGCCGCAGGAATCCGGCCCAAAATCTGCGCATTACGCTCCTCATCGGCACGCAGCGCAGCCGTATTGTCCGTAGACATATAGCCCGGGGCAATGGCGTTCACTTGAATGCCTTGACTTGCCCACTCGTTGGCAAGCGCTTTCGTTACGCCGGCCATAGCATGCTTGGAAGCTGTATATCCCGGTACATTAATTCCGCCTTGAAAAGAAAGCATGGAGGCGATATTGATAATTTTACCCGATCCTTGTTTGATCATTTCACGGCCGGCAAGCTGTGACAGGAAAAAGGCCGAGTTCAAATTCAAATTCAACACATCATGCCAATCCTGGGCTCCATGATCAGCAGCCGGCGTCCGGCGAATAATACCCGAGTTATTAACCAAAATGTCGATTTTACCGAATACGGACAGCGTCTCATCCACGACGCCTTTGAGCGCGCTCTCATCCATCAGGTTCGCTACAATGGTATGTGCCTTACGGCCCATAGCCTGGATTTGCTGCTCAACCTCGCGCGAACGGTCGTTGCTGGTGACGATCACGACTTCGGCTCCCGCTTTGGCCAGCCCTAAGGAAATCCCCCCGCCCAGACCAATCGCACCGCCGGTCACAATAGCCACTTTTCCGGTTAAATCAAACAAATTCATCTTCACACCCCATTTAAACGTTTTAAGCGTATCCGGTCTTGAACGATTTGCGGATTGCTGACCTATCTATTATAAGGCAATTACCGGCAAATCGCTAGACTATGGTATAAAAAGAAGCCGTTCCGGAACCCGATCATTCGGCGCCGAAAAAGCCATAAAGCAAATGGTATGTAGCGCGAATTCCTTCATCCATAGCAAACCGCTCCGTATACTTTTTTTCCATCTCTGCAAAAAGGCGTCGTCCCGCACGCTGGGTCTCCCCGGAATCTGAATTGGCGTTGCCTGCCCCTACCCGTTTCACACTGTACAAGAAAGTCCTGACATCCTCAAATGCCTGCACCTCCAGAGCCTCCTGACCGGTAAAGGTCAAGCCTTGCCGCAGCCCTTTAGCCCCTCGCCGTAACAGCATTTCCCACTCGCTCAGACTTAGAAAGTCCTGTCCATGGGACATCTCTGGGAGACCAAGCTCCCGCTCCGCAGCACGAAAAGCTTCATGCAGCTCGCCAAAGGTTTGCGGTCCGAACGTGGCAAACGCGAGCAGACCATCCGTACTGAGCTGTCCAAGCCATGCCTTCAACGTGCGTTCAGGATCGTCAAACCATTGGAAAACAGCGCTCGAAATGATCAAATCCGCTTGATCACACTCTTTAAGTGCAGATTCGTCATCAACTCCCTCAGGTTCGGCATCACCAACCAGCACCTCCAGCCGCCCAGCCGCAGAACTGCTATAACGCAGCCGCGTGCACTCTACCATCTGCGGAGATAAATCGATGGCCAGCACAATGGCCTCCGGATAAGCATCAAGCAGCTTACCGGTAAGCAGCCCCGTACCGCAGCCGATCTCGATGATCCGCCTTACATCCTCCGGCGCTTTTCTTTTCAAAGTTAGCTCCAGCAGATAATCCGCCATCGTTCGCTGTACGACCGCATATTGATCGTAGCTTCCGGCATGCCGGTCAAAATGCCGGCGTACCTTCCCCTTATCAATCCTCATCGTCATCAAGAAAACCCCTCAGTTGTTCGTAAAAAGTTTCCGGCTTCGTCAAGAAAGGAGCATGCCCTGCTCCCTCTAGCAGCACGCTCCTTACGCCTTTTGCGTCTCCGGGCGCCGCTCCAACCGGACAGATCGTGTCCTCACGCCCGTGAATCCACAGAATCCGACCTCCCGAGGCAGTGAACCTGGGAACCAGCGTCTTAGCCCATCCTTCTGCTAAATCGGATTCAAGTAAATAATGAAGCCCGGCCTGGAGTCCCTCCATTGAAAAATCAGTCCCGCAGACGGCTATTTCTTTACCGGCAGTCTTCTCTTCCGCAGATACCATCGAATCCGCAAACTGCCGCAGCACAGCTTCTGGGTCCGATTCCAGCTTGCTGAGCATTCGTTCTACAATCCGTCTTGGCCAGCCCAGGTTCCGATCGGCGCTGACAAAACGCAGGGTCGATCCGACCACAATGAGCCGTCTGATCCCCAGAGAATGCAGAGTCGTGCCCATCGCTCCAGCACTTTCCTCAGCCAGTACCGTAAACCGGTCGATAGCCAACATGCCGCCCATCGACCACCCGATGACCGCCTCCGGCTGCACCTCGCGGAGCGTCCGGTCCAGCGCTTCGTGGAACTCTGCGATCGAATGACAGTCCGTGTATGAAAAAAAATGATGTTCTACTCCCTGACCTGTCACCTGCTCCCGAGCAAACTGTTCCCATACGGCAGGCGACATGCCCCAGCCGTGAATCCATAAGATACGTCTTTTGCCGTCTATCATCTCTATCACCGACTTCCATACCATCTTGATCACAAAGATAGGCGATGAGCCTAGCCTAAATCACGTCCTGCTCTGTCAATTTCCTCCACCGCCCACTGCAAATCCTCGTCCCGGTGCGTAGCCATCAGTGTAAAACGTATTCTTCCCGTTCCCTCCGGCACCGTTGGCGGCCGGATCGCTACGGCGGCGATGCCCGCCTGCTGCAGCTTCTCGCTAAAATGCACCGTTTGCTCGTTACTGCCCAACAGAAGCGGTATAATATGGCACTCGCTCTCACCTGTATCGAACCCCCGCCGCTGCAGCGCATCGCGGAACCAGGCGGACTTGCGGGACAGCTCCTTACGCCGCCAATCCTCCTCCCGCACCTGGAGCCAGCTTCGCCTTACCGAGTCAATGACGGCAGGAGGCAGCGCCGTCGTGTAGATCAGGCTGCGTGCCTTGTTGACGAGATACTGCTTGAGTACCTCGTCGCCAGCAATATAGGCGCCGTAACCTCCATAGGCTTTGCTGAACGTGCCCATTTGGATTTCTACCCGTTCCGTTAAGCCAAGCTCATGCACCAGACCTTGTCCCTGTTCTCCGTAGAGTCCGCCGCTGTGCGCTTCATCAACCATCAGCATCGCGCCATAGCGGTCCTTCAGCTCCACCAGCTCCTCTAAAGGGGCTATGCTGCCGTCCATACTGAAGATCGAATCTGTGACGATCAGCTTTTTGCTGCCGGGATCCGCCTTGCAAAGCAGTGATTCCAAATGACGCAGATCACGGTGGCGGTAACGGAGATGCTCCGCGCGGCTCAACACAATGCCATCAACAATGCTGGCGTGATTCAGCCTGTCGCTGAACACGATGTCATGACGCCCTATTAAAGCCGGGATGGCGCCGACATTGGCCATGTATCCGCTGCTGAACAACAGGCAGCTTTCCGTTCCTTTAAACCGGGCGAATTCCTCTTCAAATTGTCGATACACCGGGTCATTGCCCACAATCAACCTCGAAGCGGTTGCCCCCATTCGTGCATCAGCGATTCCGCTCCGCTGCTGCAGGCCCAAGTAATCGTTCGAAGCAAGATTCAGCATCCGCTGTCCGTCCCGCAGCAGCCAGCCTTGTTCCTGCAGCTCCGATTCCACTAAAGAACGGAACTGGGCCCGCTCCTTCAGCGATTCCAATTCCGTATGCATCCACTGCCAAGCTGATTTCCTCATCTGTAGACGTCACCTTAAAGAGCGCACAGCTCGATCTCGAAACCAAGATCCTCAATCATCTTGTGGTCGGCTGTCGCCTCTTGACCTTCCGTAGTCAAATAATCGCCGACAAATACGGAGTTTGCCGCATATAGTGCTAGAGGCTGCAGCGAACGCAGGTTCACCTCGCGTCCTCCTGCTACCCGAATTTCCTTGGACGGGCAAATCAACCTCATCAAGGCAAGCACCTTCAAGCATTTGCGAGGATTCAGCTCCCGATTGTTCTCCAGCGGCGTTCCTTGAATCGAATTCAAGAAATTGACCGGAATCGAATCGGCGTCCAGCTCCCGCAGAGCATACGCCATCTCGACGATCTCTTCATTTGTCTCCCCCATACCGATGATGCAGCCCGAACATGGGGACATGCCCGCTGCCTTCGCCATTTCCACCGTATTTACCCGGTCGTCATATGTATGTGTAGTTGTAATATTGGTGAAATTTTGCTTGCTTGTGTTCAAATTATGATTATACCGGTCCACGCCCGCTTCTTTTAGCTTTATAGCCTGCTCCTCGCTCAAAATCCCAAGGCAAGCACAGATTTTCATCGGCATCGTCGATTTAATCTCTTTTACGGCCTCTACGACTTGATCAAGTTCCTTATTCGACGGACCGCGGCCGCTGGCCACAATACAGTACGTCCCGACCTTGAGCTCCATCGCTTTGCGCGCACCGTCTACCAGTGTGTCTTTCTCCAACAGCGGGTACTTTTGAATCGCGGCCTTCGATACAATCGATTGTGAGCAGTATCCGCAGTCCTCCGGGCAAAGTCCGCTCTTGGCATTGATGATCAGGTTCAGCTTCACTTTTTTCCCGTAATAATGCTTCCTTACTTTAAACGCCGCTTGCATAATGGAAAGCAGTTCGTCATCATCGGCTTGAAGTACCGATAAACCTTCCTCCAAAGTAAGCAATTCGCCGCGAATCGATTTATCCGCCAGCTCATTCCAATTAGTCTGCATTGTCAACATCCAAATTGTCCTCCTCATGAATAATGTGATTTTAATCCGCTAAAAGTATTCCATAACCGCTTGCATATCGATCCGGCGCTCTACCGTCTCCACCCACAGATCGCGCCAAGCTGACCACGCTGCATCGGTTTGTGGGCTTTCTCCGACCCAAGGCAGCATTCCCCATACGCGAACCTGACCAAATGTTTCGATCATGCGCTGGTTTTCTTTCAACATGGGGTCGAGTTCATCCTCATATCCGTTCATAATGACGCCGGCCACCCGGAGTCCTCTCTGCCTAGCATATTCTACGGTCAGTAGTGTATGGTTCACCGTGCCCAGCTTAGGACGGGCTACAATGAGCAAAGGCAGATTCAGGACTGCAGCCAAATCAGCGACCAAACAGTGCTCGGTTAAGGGGACTATCAGTCCCCCGGCTCCTTCCACAAGAAGCGGTCCATCAGCTTGAAGCCTTTGGCGTCCTTCCCGAACCAGCTCGTCCCAATCCATTGGCGTGCCCGCTCGTTCCGCTGCCATCCATGGGGCTAACGGTTCCTCAAGTGTAATGGTAGCCGTGTCTGATTCCTTTTGCTGTAGACCGCTGCCATGTACAAGCCGGTAACTATCCGCTTGGGCCTCGCCCATTCGAACTCCGGACTGCACAGGCTTCCACAGACGCAGTTTTTGTTTTCGCTCCTCGCTGCCCAGCCTACGGTGGATAGCAGCAGCAAGAGCGCCTGTCACCCATGTTTTGCCTACATCCGTATCCGTACCGGTAACGAACAATCCTGTACTCATAGGTCATACCCCTATACGCGAATCTATTAATTGTTAACCTTCGTTTATCATATTAGGTTAACAATTCAACTAAAACGTATTTTACTACACACCATTGGCGTGGACAAGTCATTTTAACCTCTTTTATTTGATCCAATTTTATCGATAGCATTCATGATTATCGTCTTGCTCTTAACTTCTCAGGAAAAAGAGGGAAAAATAGGTCATTTATCTATTTCAATCATCACATTCAATGAAATAGTCCCATTTTCTAATGCTCCTTCTGATCGACATGCGGTCGAGGTCAAGGCGAAGAACATTCAAGAAGAGTTCTCTAACCATATTTGAGATAAACAAACAATAAAATGAGGATAAAGCCATGTATGAAGTAAAGAAAGCGGGAAAGAACAACGTGGCTGTCTATCATACGCAGAAAATAAAAAATCGCTTAGCTGGATTTGGCTAAACTTTCGAACCTTGTCCCAATTCATTGAATCCGCCCGCTGCGCACTCCGTTTGTGTCAGCAGTCGAATAATGAAGGAATTAAACTATGTCGTTCGGGTATCCCGACGACTTTTTTATTTTATATTTTATGTTAAATAACAAAGACACTCCTTTACGAGTCGCAGAATTTCTTATTATGTAAGGAACTTACTCAAATATATGAGATTACTGTAAGAATTCTATAATACGGTTCCTTTATTTAAAGATGACCTTCAAAAAATGGAGTAGCCTGCTTACACAGTATTGAAGTACGCGGCAAGTTAGCTGTGTGTTGGATTATGACACATTGACAGGAAATGTGATGGAGAAAGTATATTCAAACCTTTATGAACAGATTCACTATTGCGATGTTTCTCTTACTAATTCCTGCTCTACATACCTCTAAGGTTCTCTCCCTTTATACGAAAAAAGCCCCTCGCGTATGCGAGAGACTGTTTACGTCCCAGGAGGGATTCGAACCCCCGACCGACGGCTTAGAAGGCCGTTGCTCTATCCAACTGAGCTACTGGAACTAATGATTTGGAGCGGGTGATGGGAATCGAACCCACGCTACCAGCTTGGAAGGCTGGAGTTCTACCATTGAACTACACCCGCATTAAAATATAGTGGTCGGGACGACACGATTTGAACATGCGACCCCCTGGTCCCAAACCAGGTGCTCTACCAAGCTGAGCTACGTCCCGTTATTCAATGCCGGTAGAGGGACTTGAACCCCCACGGTTTCCCTCACGATTTTGAGTCGCGCGCGTCTGCCAATTCCGCCATACCGGCCTATATGAATGAGTTGATTCAACTCATTATGGAGCGGAAGACGGGATTCGAACCCGCGACCCTCGCCTTGGCAAGGCGATGCTCTACCCCTGAGCCACTTCCGCTTAATAAATACTCCACTACTCTCCAAAAGAATATGCCCATATGAACCCCAATGGGATCGTATCTATATTTCACATATTCATTATGGAGCGGAAGACGGGATTCGAACCCGCGACCCTCGCCTTGGCAAGGCGATGCTCTACCCCTGAGCCACTTCCGCTTAATGATCTGTATTCCAGTTGAAACAATGGTGAGCCATGTAGGACTCGAACCTACGACACCCTGATTAAAAGTCAGGTGCTCTACCAACTGAGCTAATGGCTCTCAAACATTTCTCTTTTCTACATATCAGCTTTGAGAGAAATACTGGGGATCTAGGATTCGAACCTAGGCATGACGGAGTCAAAGTCCGTTGCCTTACCGCTTGGCTAATCCCCAATGTTAATAAAAGTATGGGGCGATCGAAGGGAATTGAACCCTCGAATGTCGGATCCACAAACCGATGCGTTAACCACTTCGCCACGACCGCCATATTTAGTGAATGAGGCTTATTAAAGTGGTGCCGTCGAGAGTAGTCGAACCTCCGACCTACGCATTACGAGTGCGTTGCTCTGCCTCTGAGCTACGACGGCGTAGTCTTTAAATTAAAAACGCCGGACATATCGGATATTCTCCGCATCATTCCGATGTTTATTTTGCACCTAATTTAATTAAAAAAATAATGGCGGAGCCGACGGGATTCGAACCCGCGGTCTCCTGCGTGACAGGCAGGCATGTTAGGCCTCTACACCACGGCTCCGCGAAAAAAATTGGTTGCGGGGGCAGGATTTGAACCTGCGGCCTTCGGGTTATGAGCCCGACGAGCTACCGGGCTGCTCCACCCCGCGTCAGTAAGTCTCTATGGTGGAGGCTGACGGGATCGAACCGCCGACCCTCTGCTTGTAAGGCAGATGCTCTCCCAGCTGAGCTAAGCCTCCATGGGATTAAAAAGTAATGGTGACCCGTAGGGGATTCGAACCCCTGTTACCTCCGTGAAAGGGAGGTGTCTTAACCCCTTGACCAACGGGCCTTGATAAATATGCTGCTACACGAATTCCTTTAATCCTCATCTTGCTAGTAAAATCTACGGAGAGAGAGGGATTCGAACCCTCGAGACGCTTGTGACGCCTACACGATTTCCAATCGTGCTCCTTCGGCCAGCTCGGACACCTCTCCAAAAATGGCTCCCCGAACAGGACTCGAACCTGTGACAACTCGATTAACAGTCGAGTGCTCTACCAACTGAGCTATCAGGGAATGTTAATGGTTGTTAAGTATTACATTATCAAACAATACTCGCTTGGCGACGTCCTACTCTCCCAGGACCCTGCGGTCCAAGTACCATTGGCGCTGGAAGGCTTAACGTTCGTGTTCGGTATGGGTACGCGTGGTTCCCTTCCGCCATCATCACCAAACATATTCAGGTTTGCGCCCTGAAAACTGGATCGAAACAAAGCATGCTGAAGTTCATGTATTTGGATAAGCCCTCGACCGATTAGTATTCGTCAGCTCCACACGTTGCCGCGCTTCCACCCCGAACCTATCAACCTCGTCGTCTACAAGGGGTCTTACTAATTGGGAAATCTCATCTTGAGGGGGGCTTCACGCTTAGATGCTTTCAGCGCTTATCCCTTCCGTACTTAGCTATCCAGCCGTGCCTCTGGCGAGACAACTGGTACACCAGCGGTACGTCCATCCCGGTCCTCTCGTACTAAGGACAGCTCCTCTCAAATTTCCTACGCCCACGACAGATAGGGACCGAACTGTCTCACGACGTTCTGAACCCAGCTCGCGTACCGCTTTAATGGGCGAACAGCCCAACCCTTGGGACCTACTTCAGCCCCAGGATGCGATGAGCCGACATCGAGGTGCCAAACCTCCCCGTCGATGTGGACTCTTGGGGGAGATAAGCCTGTTATCCCCAGGGTAGCTTTTATCCGTTGAGCGATGGCCCTTCCATGCGGTACCACCGGATCACTAAGCCCGACTTTCGTCCCTGCTCGACCTGTTTGTCTCGCAGTCAAGCTCCCTTATGCCTTTGCACTCTTCGAATGATTTCCAACCATTCTGAGGGAACCTTAGGGCGCCTCCGTTACTCTTTAGGAGGCGACCGCCCCAGTCAAACTGCCCACCTGACACTGTCCCCATACCGGATCACGGTACCAGGTTAGAACTCCGATACGATCAGGGTGGTATCCCAACGTCGCCTCCACACAAGCTGGCGCTCATGCTTCTCAGGCTCCCACCTATCCTGTACAGATCGTACCAAAGTCCAATATCAAGCTGCAGTAAAGCTCCATGGGGTCTTTCCGTCTTGTCGCGGGTAACCTGCATCTTCACAGGTATTAAAATTTCACCGGATCTCTCGTCGAGACAGCGCCCAAGTCGTTACGCCATTCGTGCGGGTCAGAATTTACCTGACAAGGAATTTCGCTACCTTAGGACCGTTATAGTTACGGCCGCCGTTTACTGGGGCTTCGGTTCACAGCTTCGGATTGCTCCTAACCGCTCCCCTTAACCTTCCAGCACCGGGCAGGCGTCAGCCCGTATACTTCGCCTTGCGGCTTCGCACAGACCTGTGTTTTTGCTAAACAGTCGCTTGGGCCTTTTCACTGCGGCCCCCTCGGGCTATTCACCCTACCGAGGCACCCCTTCTCCCGAAGTTACGGGGTCATTTTGCCGAGTTCCTTAACGAGAGTTCTTCCGCGCGCCTTAGCATGCTCTGCTCGCCTACCTGTGTCGGTTTGCGGTACGGGCACCTTCTCCCTGGCTAGAGGCTTTTCTTGGCAGCCTGAACTCATGACCTTCGGTACTGTAATTTTCCCTCCCCATCACAGCTTAGCCTTAATGATGTGCGGATTTGCCTACACATCAGCCTCACTGCTTGGACGAGCATCCATCAGCTCGCGTCACTATCCTTCTGCGTCACCCCATTGCTCAT